>NZ_JASPHV020000100.1:0-253 GCF_030229435.2 Corynebacterium sp. MSK122
GGCTTCACCAAAGCTTGGGATACCGAACCCCGGTCGAAGTGGAAACCGAATTTTGGGACCAGCACCCGCCGCAAGCAATAATAGAAATCAAGGCAAATGCCTAGGAACAAAACCCGGGGCACTTCAGGCTATATCTTCTGTAGTGCGTACCCGGGTTAGTTTCAGCGCTAGCGTGTAGATAGCTTTGCCGGCATCAGTACGTGGGCGTGAGGTTGTGTAGCGACGAACTACACGCTGTGCGTGGACAAGGCAA
>NZ_JASPHV020000101.1:0-253 GCF_030229435.2 Corynebacterium sp. MSK122
ACAGCGCAAGAAATACACGCCGGAGTACCGGCGTGAAGCCGCAAACCTGGTAATCGAGTCGCAGCGCCCGATTGCTCATGTGGCCAAGGAGATTGGTGTATCAGCCACAATTTTGGGCAGGTGGGTCGGGCCTGACCCCCGGAAAGTAGACACGTCGGGGGTTAGCTATGCTGCTTGGGTCAGTGTAGCTGAATTCTCGGCTTCAAAGACGTCAGGAGCTGAAAGATTGCACCAGGAGTGCCGTCGGCGTGTG
>NZ_JASPHV020000102.1:0-252 GCF_030229435.2 Corynebacterium sp. MSK122
TATTTTCCGCCAAGATGCGGTCCTCTACAAGACGGACCACACGATCCTTCGCATCCTGGTCAAATTTTCTTGGCATATTCCAGATTTTCCCATCTACTCAAACGGAACAAAACCTGGGACACTTCAGCCCACTGGAGTTCGCTACTCCACGACTTCAACACTGTCTACCGCAGGTGGATGGACGAAAAGACCAGGGTTAAAGACCCTGATACAGGAAATTGGACATGGGTATGGACACATTCCAACGTGCGA
>NZ_JASPHV020000103.1:0-252 GCF_030229435.2 Corynebacterium sp. MSK122
TTTTCGTAGAGGGCTACAGCATCACGTTTGAACTGTTCGGAGTACCTAGGCATGGTGGTAGATTACCTTTCTTCCCAACCCAACCGGGCTGGATATCAGGTGTCCACCAAACAGGGGTCAGGCCCGTCAAACTCGAGCGTGAGCGCCGTGGAGCATCAGATGGGATGAGCGAGGCTGATCTTCGTGCTGAAAATGCTCGTCTGCGCCGTGAACTGGCGGAAGCCAAGATGGATAATGAGTTTTTGTCAAAAG
>NZ_JASPHV020000104.1:0-251 GCF_030229435.2 Corynebacterium sp. MSK122
GCGACCAGGCTAACTGCCTCGCCTGCCACCACGCGCTCAACAGCAGCATCCTTAACATCCTTCGGAGTCCAACGCGTCACAACTACCTCCCGGTCGAAGTGGCGCATTCACCCCTTGACAGCACGGTGGACCGTCTCCTTCCCTTCTGGGTTATTGAGTTGTTTATTTGTTGTTTGGTGTCGGCGGTGACTTACTCTCCCACAACCTCCCGGTTGCAGTACCATCAGCGTGTGCAGGCTTAGCTTCCGGGT
>NZ_JASPHV020000105.1:0-248 GCF_030229435.2 Corynebacterium sp. MSK122
AAAAATAAACAGTTCCCTCAACCCGACGGGGTCAAAAAAGAGGAAACCACAAAGTTGAACACAATCACATGCCAACCAATCCATCTCAATGCAGCCGAAACACCAAACAGCATTCAAAAAGGTACGTGTTCCACATACCCAACCGGCACACACCAACCAACAAACCACCTAGGCCTGCTGGCAGACAAACCAATCAACACACAACCATGCACACAAAAAATAAAAAGTACATTGGCACACTATTGAGT
>NZ_JASPHV020000106.1:0-246 GCF_030229435.2 Corynebacterium sp. MSK122
GTGGTAGCGCTCGGTAAGTTCTGCGGTGATCCGCGGAGCACCGTAAACCTGATCGGAGTCCGACCAAATCTGATGAATCTTGCGGTCAACATCGTCGTAGAATGCTGCGCGATCATCGTCGCCGGATAGCCGCTTCTGCTGCGTATGGGCCCATTTGTAGTATCCAGACCGAGATACTTTTAATAGCCGTGCCATACGTTTGATGCTGTAGTTGGCCTTCTCCTGCCGCATCAATTCGAACTTTTC
>NZ_JASPHV020000107.1:0-239 GCF_030229435.2 Corynebacterium sp. MSK122
TTGCCTTGTCCACGCACAGCGTGTAGTTCGTCGCTACACAACCTCACGCCCACGTACTGATGCCGGCAAAGCTATCTACACGCTAGCGCTGAAACTAACCCGGGTACGCACTACAGAAGATATAGCCCACTGGAGTTCGCTACTCCACGACTTCAACACTGTCTACCGCAGGTGGATGGACGAAAAGACCAGGGTTAAAGACCCTGATACAGGAAATTGGACATGGGTATGGACACATT
>NZ_JASPHV020000108.1:0-238 GCF_030229435.2 Corynebacterium sp. MSK122
AGTTCCCTCAACCCGACGGGGTCAAAAAAGAGGAAACCACAAAGTTGAACACAATCACATGCCAACCAATCCATCTCAATGCAGCCGAAACACCAAACAGCATTCAAATAAGTACGTGTTCCACATACCCAACCGGCACACACCAACCAACAAACCACCTAGGCCTGCTGGCAGACAAACCAATCAACACACAACCATGCACACAAAAAATAAAAAGTACATTGGCACACTATTGAGT
>NZ_JASPHV020000109.1:0-237 GCF_030229435.2 Corynebacterium sp. MSK122
TTTTAAGAATCCCGTTTGCTCGTTTCAGTTCGCGGTTTTCGCGGCGCAGACGCCTGAGTTCTTCTTCCATTGTTTCGCCGCCTGAAGCGTCAGAATTATCGCGTACTGAGGCGCTGTCACGGTACCAAGCCCGCAACGTGTGGTGAGATACTCCAAGCAGCTCACCGACCTCCGTGTAGGCGCGTTGCAGTGAGCAAGACTCCAGGCGGACCATTTCGATGATCTGATGGACCGCCT
>NZ_JASPHV020000010.1:0-84915 GCF_030229435.2 Corynebacterium sp. MSK122
GCTGAAAAACTCGGGTGTGCCCCGGCGAGAATCAGTGATATCGAAACCGGCAAGCGCCCTTTGCCGGAGTTGAGGTTGGCTTATGAAGAACTTCTCAAATCAGCTTGACACAACATAGGAGCATCACGCTCCGATAAAACTTACACTGCGACTGTTAAAACTAAACCGTTTAGAGAAGTATGCAAGGCTTAATAGGTAGAATTTCAGATAGCAGCAACCAGGCTAAAATTTTTGTGCTCTTTGCGCGTACGGAAGCTACGTCTGACGAAGAATTTGTCGGAATAGCTTTAACCAGAGAGCAGGAGCGTGCCATGGGCGAGCATGTTGATTCTCCAGGTATAACCTGTTGGACTGAAGAAGTTCCCCTTGACGGCTGGGACGGAAAACTAGACAAGTCTCGTTTCCCGAGACTTGTCTATCTCGTTTTTAGGGAGGGGTATGCGCAACATTCCTCCGTGCGTTTCCAAGAAATGAGCCCAGATATATTGGCTGCATTTACCACGCGTGAAGCAGCTCAAACTGAGGTCGTTTCTCGGCAGAAAAAGGAGCCTTCATTCTTACCGAGTGAGTATCATATATGGGAAGTCGAGTTCGGATTTTTGACCGAAAACTTCCGTGGCCAAGGTCCAGAAATCCCCATGTACTGAGCAATCCGTTGTGTATCCCTTAGATTATGCCGCAAAGAATACGCAAATATCTCTACCACGGTGAAAAAGCGGAATGGGCTTTATCATGGACGGTTTTCGTACGAGTGTGTTTGACGGTGCGTAGAGCTTAGTCCAAGAATGCAGTGATGCACGGTTGATTCTAAACAATGCTGACACTGAGCTCAGCGAGTTCTCCTTATTGTTCTTGTAGAGTGCTACGGCATCGCGTTTGAACTGTTCGGAGTACCTAGACATGGTGGTAGATTACCTTTGTACCCAACCTAACCGGACTGGGCATCAGGTGTCCACCTAATAGGGGTTAGATCTGAAAGTGCCTACGGGAATGTAGAACTCCTTTCTGCATTATGCGGCGAGCGTTACAATTAGCGCCGCGATGGAAAGGATAAGCATGCCCAAACAGTTAGCCCAGAATTCGGTGCCGGTGAATTTGGCTTTCAGGTGAGCGAAGGCTGCAGCAAAGAAATATGTGACGATGCCTGCTAGTGCCGCAACTCTGACTCCGGGGTAGGCAAGTCCGACTATCAGCCCGGAAATCGCGACGCATTTGATATAGATGAGAGCCCACCACCATTGGCGTGGGAATTTTACGCCGGTGAGGCATTTTTCAATGAACTTAACGGGACGAATTGACAGTATGACGTCGCCTGAAAGAATGACGGCAAGGAGAATGGAAGGCCAGATAGGGGCTGTTTCGTCGAAAATCATAGTTGGACTCCAAATACGCTTTCTAGGCGATTGATGATTGTGCGTGCTTGGTCTTTTAGTTCTTGCGACGAATAAAGTCCGGCGGCCCAGCCGATTAGCAAACCTAGATAGGCGTGATACAAGACTCCTGCAAGATCGCGAGACTCATCCTCGGTCAATCTTGATGCCGCGAGACGTCGAAGGATTTCTTCCGTGAGAAGATGTTCCAAGCGTCTGAGCTCTTGCCCTTGATCGCCAAGTTCAATGAGAGCAGATGCGTAAGCGCGGGATAGTTCGCTGTGTCCTGCAAACATCTCCAAAAATGGATTGATGACCGAAATGAGATCTCCAGGTGGTTGAGTCCTGAGTCCGTCATGAATCTTTGCAATTTTGTGGCTGATGCTTTGAACCAGCAGTGCGCGCTTTTCGCCGACAGACATGACTGTGCCAACGCTGACACCAGCCTTTTTCGCAATTTCTCTAATGCTGGTATCGGCATATCCCGTAGTTTCGAAAAGTTCGCCTGCAGCGGTTAACACCTTTAGGCGCGTTGTGTTCTTCGAGCGCGCACGTGAGTTTTTATGAACAGGTTCAGTGAACATGTTCATATCGTAGCAGACATCTACTCTCTGTTCTTTTCCTTCGTCCGCAGCATATCCATGCTCATCACGGCGCCGATGATGGCAGCATGTTGTTGCTCGTTGAGACCTGGGGTGATGGCTAGGCAGTAGGTATTTTTACCCATGAAGTAGTTGCCTACGCCGGTCCACTCGTTGGTGACGTTGGCAAGCTGGCGGCCGTGGGAGGTGATGGAGAGGTTCCAATCCCAGAAATCGCCGCGAATTTCGACGTCAGGAAAGCCCTTCATGGTCAGCTCCAGCTTTGTTTTGAGCATGGAGAAACGCTTGGTAATGACGGCCATGGGCTGTTCGATTCCCGGCAAGTGCACCTCATAGGTATCCCGCAGAAAATTCGGCGGATCCGAAATCGTCATGACCGTCTGTAGGGGGTTGCCTTCAGCATCCGTGAGTGCGACCTCCAAGCTGCGAGAGGATTTAAACACCATATCTTTAAGACTGGTGGATTGCAGGATCGTGCCCACAGGGGTGCCGTCGATATCGGTGATCATGAACTGATCATTGAGGAAGGACTTGGTCTGGGTAATTACGAGCTCATCCAGTGTGAATAAATTTTGCGTCATGCCAGCCACTGTAGGGCAGCTGGTGGAATTATTCCTCCTCCCTAGGGGTGGTTTTCTGCTGGCGCATGAGTTCTTGGGCCTCTTCATATGCTCGGGCGCGGTGGGCGGTCATGGTTTGAGCAAAGGTCTGCACCCAATTCTTGTTCTTGGGTGCCAGCGGGCCGGAGGGCTCCGTGGCGGTCCAGGTGCCATCTTCAAATAGCCAGATGATGTCGCGCGTATGTGGGTCCATGACATAAAAAGCGCGACCATCGGTTTTCACATTGTGGTGGTGCTGGCACAGGCAGGCGAGGTTTGAAGGCGTGGTCGGTCCGCCGTCCGCATGGTTGATGCGGTGATCCTTTTGGCAGGCCGTGGCTGGGCGATTGCAGCCGGGGTAGCGGCAGGTGCCGTCAAATCCTTCTAAGTACGCAGCCATGGCCGCCGGGGTGACGTAGCCCTTGACCTCCTGGTTAGGATCCATCTCTCGGATTTTGGTGTAGGGCAGCGCATTCGAGCGCGCCGGGTCGAGCCAGCCCACGGATTCAATAAACGCCGGGGAATTGGGCACGTCGGTGGCTTTATAGGCGTTGAGGATGATTTCGGGGGCTTGGGTGCGGCCGGTGAGGAGCGCAACGGCGGCGTCGGCAAGCGAGCAATCTAGCTCTAGCGCGGTCTGCCGGACGCACTTATCGACGCTCGCGATAACCGCCGGGTCCGCACTCAAAGTCACCGCCGAAGTGTTATCGCCCCAATTTTCCATGGTGTAGCGCGGCTGGGTAGGGCCCTGGGTGACGGCCAATGTGTCATCCGCGAGGTTGATGAGCTCGTTGAGTTTGCGCTTGATCTGTGCCTGAGTGCGCATGGCCTGGTTCGGCCGGGTAGGGGTGAGGTAGGCGGTGAGCTGCTCATCGATGCGCGCCACCACCTCCGGTGTCGGATTTCCCAAGCGGTTGAGGGACTTATTGATGGCAATAATCCGGTCGAGGTCCAAGTGGTAGAGGCGGTGCTGCAGCGCCTGGAGCTCAGGCAGTTCCTCCAAGCGGTGCAGCGCCATGAGGATATGACCAATTCGGCCTTCATTGACGCCGGTGGTGCGATAGAGGGATCGGGTAACTAATTCGAAATCAGAATCGAGCTCCGGGACTTGGCTCACCCAGAACTCGTATTCCGCCTTTCGCATCTCAAAGGCTAAGCGTGTGGTGGGGTCGGTGGTGTTGGTCGTGGAAAAGTAAGGTTCTTCCATGGCGCATCGTACCTAAATTATCGTGTGAACTTGTGTACGATTCACACCTTATAACACCCGCCGGACACGAACCTTTTTGAGACGTTTAGGCAGCTCAGAAGCTATATTCCGAATCTTTAGCGGGTAGGGACTTTTCGCTGCTTTGTGCCACGTGTTTCTTGTCCTGCTTGCGCATGAATCGCAGGCCCCAGATAATAAGCGTCCAGGTGATGAGGGCGATAACAAGGATGGTCGCCGGCCACTCACCCGCAATCATGGTCGCGCCATTGAACAAGGTATGTAGGGCAATAGCGGCCAGCCAGAATCCGGCGACCTGCCAATACCCGTGGCGCGCGCCCGCATAGAGCTTGCCGACGCCCCACGCCGCAACCCCCGTATACAGAGCATGGGTAAAGGCGCCAGTGAAGAATCGTCCGATACCGGTAATGATGACGCCCCAGAGGTCGCCGTCCAAGTTATCGATGGCCGCGTGGAGGATGAACGGCACATTTTCCATGGCATCGAAGCCAAGGCCTACCGCCATGCCGATCGCGGCGGCTTGGTAGGGATGCCGCACGTTCTTATAGGCTGCAACGATAATGACAACGCCGAGGAGCTTGATGGTTTCCTCTGGAAGTGGCGAGTAAAAGGCCGAGTCCAGGAAGGTAAGCCCCAGCTTGTTCGAAATCCCCACCATTTGGTTGTTGAGGCTCACCACCACCGGCTGGGCGAGCGCACCCCATAGGACGCCTTGCCACATCGGCCGCGGCCTAAACCACAAGAATCCCAAGCCGAGTGTAAGGCCCACGCAGATGAGCGCACCGATGAGCCCAACCTCAGTAAACCGACGATCGGCCAAAAAGAAGCCGGAGACTACCAGTCCAAAAGCGATAGATAACCAATACAGATTCTTCATGCCTTTTCTACCTCCTGGGCAAGTTCTGCAGCGCGCGGTCCGCGCAGGGAGAGGAACGTGGTGGGGCCATCGCCCTCGATGCTGATGGCTACAAGGTCGCCATCGCTAAGCGTGCGCTTGTCCCCGTCGCGGTCGATGTCTCCTTCCGGCATGGCCGTACCTTCACCCATTGCCCGGAGGTAGCGTCGGGTGGCTTGGTCTTTGTCTTGCACGCCGACTTCCTTAGCGCGGATTTGGGTGCCGTCACAGTCCCAGCGTGGTTCACTGCTGGTGGAGCCATCTTCTTCCGTGCAGGATAATCCGGGGATGCGGGCCTGTCCGGCCTGCACTTCAGAAGTGGGGTTGTCATAGATGTCTGGCAGGAGCGCATTGGTGCCGTAGATGGCGCCGAATACTACGCCCGCCGCGAGGATGAGTGGTGTGCTTTTCATGCTCTTAACGCTAGGTACGCACTGCTCAGCGCGGTATCCTCCGCGGGGAGGATTAGGCCGGTCGCAGGGAGGATTTCTTCCCCATAAGTTTCCTTAAGCCCTGTGATAGGTTGGGTGCGTGTTTGAGGAGCTAGAAGAAGAAGCGGAAACGAAAGACGAGCCCAGCCGCGTCTGGTGGCAGTGGTGGGCGCCCATAGCCATGGCCGCGGTCTTCGTTGGCCTGCCGCCGGCTGTCTACCACCTTGTCCCCGGCCTCGCCTTGCTCATCCTCATGGCCGTGCTGACCGTGGTCATTGCTCTTGCCGACGGCGCCACTTTCCGCGCCTCCTGGACCATTTTCTGCGTGGCGGGGCTGGCGTATTTTGCAGCCATGTCCCTCTACTTCAACGAGGGCACCTGGATATACCTCCCAGTATTTGTTTTCCTGGCATGGGCCGCGAGCAAGCTGGGGGCCGCGGTGGGCTCCAAGGCAGGGAAGAGCTAATGGAGACGTGGCGCCTAGAGCACCCCGAGGTGGGCACCATTGAGGTGCAGCGCGGGTATGATGCCGAATTCGCGGAGATGGGCCAGTGGCCTAAGAAAGCGAAGGACTTCACCCCGGTTCCAGGCGATGCCACCCTGCTGGAACGCCTCCGGCTCTGGCGGAAGAACCCGAGCCCACGCCTGCAGATTGTGGTGAACGGTCAGGTACGCAGCCGCCACGATCGGCCGCGTGCGGGCCGCTATTCGCTTAAGAAGAAGATCGAAAAAGACCTCACCCTGCTCGAGAACTCCGCCCCGCGAACCAAGCCTTACCTAGATATCCAAGCCTCCCCCTTTGGCGAGCTTTTAGACGTCTACTACCGCAATGGCGAGGAGGCAGTCGCCCTCGAGCCCCCGGCCGGCTCACTGGGGGAGAAGCGCCGCAAGGCCATGGAGGATAGCTCCGTTAAGCGGGTGTTATATCCGCTCTTGGGCGGCTTGGGAAAGTCCGGCTGGGCCATTGGCGTAATCGTGCTTGGCCCGATCATCAGCCGCATCTTGTCTCGGTTGTTGCCGGATTGGGAGCTGCCGGAGATTAACTTGCCGGATATCGCGCTCCCCGTACCGGAGTTTCCGCAGATAGAGCTGCCGGTGCCGAATATCGACTTCAACATCGACATCGATCCGCCCGACTGGCTCGTATTCCTCATGGATTACAGCAAGGTGTGGGTACCACTCATCATCGCCATCGTGGTGGGCATTCAGGCCGTGCGCAATGCCAAGAAGTCTGAAGAAAAGAAGCAGCAGTGGCAGCAGAATGGCGCGTATGCTGACGGCCATGAAGATTCACGGCGCGATTGATGCGGAAGGCCGGTGCAAGCATTGGCATTCCCCGCTGGACGTGGTGGCCCATAAGTGCGCCACCTGTGGCGGGTATTTTGCCTGCGCGCTATGCCACGCCGAGCTCACTGACCATGAGTTTGGGCCCATGCTTGCCGACGCCCCCTCAGTCCTCTGCGGCGCCTGCCGCACCGAGATGAACTACCACGCTTATTCCGCCGCGCCTGCGTGTCCCCACTGCGGGCATAAATTTAATCCCGGCTGCAGCGCGCATGCCGGGATCTATTTTCAGCTGGACCGATAAGTGGCCCAACCGAGGTCAGCGTCTTAGAAGGAAGACAGCTGCTGTAGCTGCTGGATTTGCGGAATCTGTGGCAGCTGGAACTGGGATACAGCGTTTTGGGCAATCTTGGCTGCATCTGGGATGCGGAAGGTCTGGCCCAGGAATGGGACGTCGACAGTCGGCTGGCCAGGGATGATGCCCAGCTCGATGACCTTGGCGTTCTTGGCTGGCGCCGGGGACGGGGCCGGAGCCGGCTTTGGTGCGGGGGCATTGCCGCGCTGGCCGCCAGTGTTGACCGGCTTGCCCTGACCAGTGGTGCCGTTCAGACCGCACCGAGCAATGGCCTCATCCATGCGGCCGATGGCGTCGCGGACCTCGTTGCCGCGTGGGTGCACGGTGGCAACGGCGAGAGCTTGGGACTTCTTCTGGTTGTTGTCAGCGGCGTCGGCATGGGCAGCGGCAGGTGCGGCGAGGGTTACGGTCAGGGCGGTAGCTGCAGAAAGCAGCGCGGACTTACGTGCAAAGCTTATGCCAGACATCTCGCCACACTTGTTATGCCTGTGACAGGCCAAGGAAGCGATTGACCAGGCTGCGGTAGGCGCGCACGGTGAGCTCGAGGTCCTCTAGGTAGAGGTGTTCGTCATGGCTGTGCAGCTGCGAATTAGCACTAGCCATATCGCGGCCCTCGGCGTGCATGGCAAAACCATAGGCATTGCCACCCTTGCGGCGGGCGAAGCGCAGATCGGAGCCGCCGGTGGCGTGAACTGGGACAACGTCCTTGTCGGGGAAGAATTCCTTGGAGGTGGCCTCAATCGCCCGCCATAGCTCGGTATCGGTGGAGGATTGCGTGGCATCTTCGGTGATGAGGTGCTCGATTTCTACCTCATCGGCCATGTCCCCGAGCGCGCTGCGCAGGAAGTCATCCAGATCCTCCTGGGTCTGGCCGGGGAAGGGGCGCACGTCCATTTCCAGGTAGGCATGTGAGGGCAGCACGTTGATGGCGCCGCCGGCGCGCAGTACGGTCTCGGCGATGGTGGTGTGGCTAAAGGCGTGGGCATAGGCGTCGAGGTTGCCGAACTTGGAGTAGTCACCGGTGCCGTCGATAAGCTCCTGCTCGGTCTGGGGATCAAATTTGAAGGTGCGCACAAAGCCTTCCCAGATCTCATTGGAGGCTGTGGGTGGTTCGGCGGTGGCGATGCGGCGGGCCACCTCGCCGATCTTCACGATGGCAAAGTCCTTGCCATAAGGGGTGGAACCGTGGCCGGCATCGCCATGCACGTGCAGGCGGCGCTGCCCGGCGCCCTTTTCTCCCACGTTAAAGCCCACCGCGCCGGGCAGGTGGCTGCCGCCGGTTTCAGATAAGCAGTTCTTCCAGGAAAAGGCGTCGGGGTGGTTCTCGGACATAAAGCGCACGCCGAGCCCTCCGCGGGCCTCTTCATCGGCCATGCCGACGAAGGCGAGGGTACCGCCCGTGTTACCGGCGCGGGCGACCTCGCGCGTGACGGCCGCCATGGTGGCGGTAATAAAGAGCATGTCTACGGAACCGCGGCCGTAGAGTTTGCCGTCCTCGATGAGCGCCTCGAAGGGCGGCTTGGTCCACTTCGGCTCGTCCACGGGGACGACGTCGGTATGTCCCATGAGGGTCAGCGGTTCCTGGTCCGGATCGCCGGGGACGGTCACTACGATGGAAACACGGCCCGGGTGGGACTCGAAGCGCTCAATCTGCACGTCTTCACCTGCGAAGAATTTTTCCAGGCTGTCCGCATTGCGCACCTCGTGGCCGGAGTCTGGCGTGAGGTCATTAACGCAGGCATTGCGGATCAGCTCTTGGAGGAGGGAGAGGGTGTCATCATAAAGCGTCATGCCCCCGAGGGTAGTTCCGTACAGATTTATATGTGGTTTTAACCAAAGTTGAACGCCGTTCAAGTAGGGTTTACCACCATGAGCATCGTTGACATCGCCCGTGAGAAAGCCCTAGAGCAAGGCAAAGGCCTCAACCAGGAAGAGCTATTGCAGGTACTGCAGGTTCCGGATTCCCAGCTGGAGGAAATTGCCGATATCGCCCACCAGACCCGCCTGAAGTGGTGTGGTCCGGACGTATCGGTGGAAGGCATTATCTCCATTAAGACCGGTGGGTGCCCAGAAGATTGCCACTTCTGTTCCCAGTCCGGCCTCTTCGAGTCCCCGGTGCGCGCCGTGCGCCTCAACATCCCTGAGCTGGTGGAGGCAGCGCAGAAGACCGCTAAGTCCGGCGCTACCGAGTTCTGCATCGTCGCCGCGGTGAAGTCGCCGGACGATCGCTTGCTGGACCAGGTGGGCGAGGCCATTGCCGCGATTAATGACGCCGTCGATATCGAGATTTCTTGCTCGCTGGGCACCCTGACCCGCGAGCAGGCGCAGCGCCTAAAGGACATGGGCGCGCAGCGTTATAACCACAACCTGGAGACGTCCCGTTCCTTCTTCCCCAATGTGGTCACCACCCACACTTGGGAGGAGCGCAAGCAGACCCTCGATTATGTACGCGAGGTAGGCATGGAGGTCTGCTGCGGCGGCATCATCGGCATGGGCGAGTCCCTGGAGCAGCGCGCCGAGTTCGCCGCGCAGCTGGCAGAGATTGATCCGTGCGAGGTGCCGATGAACTTCCTCGATCCGCGACCTGGCACCCCCTTTGCGGATCGCCCGCTGGTTCCGCTGGGCGAGGGCCTGCGCGCCGTGGCGGCATTCCGCCTGGCCATGCCGTCTACCACCTTGCGCTTTGCTGGTGGCCGCGAGCTTTCGCTTGGCGACGACGGCACGGAGCGCGGCCTGCTCGGCGGCATCAACGCCATTATCGCCGGCAACTACCTGACCACCCTGGGCCAGCAGATTGAAAAGGATGTGGACATGTTGCACCGCATCGATCTGCCTATTAAGGCCCTGTAGTGGCTGGTATATCCGAGCCGACTTCCGAGCTGGCCGCGGCCGTCCTTTCCGGGGAAGAGCCAATTTTCCATCCGAATACCGGCAAGCCGATCGAGGAGGTCTTCACGCTGCACCCCGCTGCCGCAGCTGGCCTCGATGTGCCGCGCTACTGTCAGATCTGCGGCCGCCGTATGGTGGCCCAGGTACGCCCCGATGGCTGGCATACCACGTGCTCGCGCCACGGGGAGTTGGATTCGGAGTGGTTATACGTAGAGCACTTGCCCGAAAGCTAGCATCGGGAGCATGGATCCAGCCGTCTCCCTTGCGCACCAGTCCGCGCTGCGCTCGATCGCCCGAGTGGTAGAGGAATCGGCGCCGCATACGGAGCCAGGGAGGGCTTTAGGGGACGTCGTCAAGCAGCTGCGCGAGGGCCCGGTAATGGTGCTAACGGGGGCTGGGGTGTCGACGGAGTCGGGCGTGCCGGATTATCGGGGGCCGCGCGGCTCGCTCAGTAGGCACCGGCCGATGACCTATCAAGAATTTCGCCACGACCCGGCCGCGAGTCATAGGTATTGGGCCCGCAGCTTTGTGGGGTGGCGAGTCATGGATTCCGCGGCGCCGAATCGCACGCACTATACGCTCGTGGAACAGGAGCGCGCCGGGCTGGCTAATGGCGTGGTTACCCAGAACGTTGATGGTCTGCATAAACAAGCAGGGACCGCGAACTTGGTGGCGCTGCATGGCGATATGGAAACCGTCGTGTGCCTGATGTGTGGGTATCGGGAGGCGCGGCCACACCTTGATGCGCGCTTGGCCGCTGCGAACCCGGGGTACTTGGAGCGCCTTGTGGTGGAGGCAGACCAAGTGAATCCGGATGGTGACGTAACCCTGGATGAGGCCGACGTGGCAGTGTTTCGCATGGCCGGATGCGAGCGCTGTGGATCGGAATTATTGAAACCGGACGTCGTCTACTTTGGCGAGCCTGTGCCGGCTAAGCGCCGCGATGCTGCTTTTGCTGTGCTGCGCCAGGCGCGCTCGCTGCTGGTGGCTGGTTCTTCACTGGCGGTGATGAGCGGGTACCGCTTTGTGCTGGAGGCGAAGAAGCAGGGCAAGCGCGTGGCCGTCATCAATGGTGGGCCTGGCCGGGGTGATCAGAAGGTGGATACGCTGTGGCGCACGCAGGTGGGCCCCGCCTTTGACGCGGTTCTTGATGAGCTGGAGCTCTAACTAGCGTGGGATAGTCTCTACTAATTCCAAGATGGTGCGCACGATGGCGTGGACGCGCTTGTCCATCTGCATATCCTCGTGCATGATCACTGCTCGGCGGTCGAAGTCTTGGACGTAAATATTTCGCACGGTGCCCTCTGCGACGCCGCGGGGATCGAGGAAACAGGTTTCGGGTGGGACCACGACGGCATCAGACCGGGTGGCAATGCAGGTATAGCTCACGCCAGATTCCAAGTCGCCATCGCGATTGGCCTCGCGTAACGCTTCGCTGCCAACAATTTGGTCCATTCCCGCCGGTCCGAACCAACCATCGATGACGGAGCGCATTACCGCCTCTTGGCGCGGGGTGCGAATGAGGCGGCTGACGATGCCGCCGTAGGTAGTTCCGTGGTTTGGCGCGCTGATGCACATCAGATGGAGGACGTGCTCGGCGCCGCCAATCATGCGCATCCAATAGCGGGCAAGCAGCCCGCCCTGCGAGTGGCCGATGAGGATGACCTTGTCCGCGCCGGTGGCCATGCGCACGGTGCGGATATAGGCATCGAGTTGCTCGGCGGATTCTGCAAGGGGTTGGGTGGCGCGACGGCCGTAGTCAGGGGCGAAGACCGCCCAGCCATCTTGGCGCAGCTCATTGCCGAGGATTTGCCATACACCCTTGGTATCGCAGGTGCCGTGGATGAGAATGACCGGCCAGGGGCGCTGTGCGGTAGGACGTGCGCCCCAGTCGTCTTCGAAGATCCCACGTGGCTTCATGCGTGCACCTAGCGGGAGGGTAGCGGCTGCATCGGCGTCGAGTGCGGTATCGCCGGGGCTGGTCTTTACCTTCTGTGCTTTGATGAGGTCTGCAATCTCGGCCGCGACCTCCTCGCGCAGTGCCGTGGCTTCGGCAGGGGAGGCGACACCGCGACGCGGGGAATCGGTCAATTCCTTCTCGCTGGCACGCCAGAATTTGCGGAGTTGTTCGGAAATAGTGGATTTCAACTCAGCCATGGTTCCGGATTGTACTCGTTATTGCAGGTTAACTGTGTTTTTGGCACGAGTTAAGAAATTTATGGGCAAACCCTTGACCATCCTACGAAAGGTTTATAAACTTAGGCTTGCCTAATCACGGGCGGTGCTTGCAGGAGGGTGCGCTCCACTCCCTCCTTGGGTACCGAGAGATTAGTCATGGGGAGAAGGCCCGCCGATGTATTGTCGGCGGGCCTTCGTTTATGCAGGAAATCTTGCACGAATTTGGACCAAGCGAAAAACTTGTTATTTGGCAATGAGTGTGGAGCAATCCTGATCTGGCCTACACCGTGGTAGTTGCCCCTCCATGCCGAGCTGCTGCACCGTTTGTATCTGCGCCCCTGGCAAAGCGGGCCAGATCGATAAGTAAACGCAAGTCAACAGACTGCTGACCGCCCCCAACCTGCGCTGAGGTGGAATAAACCGTGAGCGCAACGAACATGTGGTCCACGCCCTAAGGTACCCTAGGGGGGTATCCTTAATTTGGCCGCTGCGTCAGATTCTTTAGTCCTAGGAAGGCTCCATTCATGACAAGCACATCATTACGGCACCGCATCTCCGGCTTGATTGCCATTGCACTCTTGGGGGTTAGTGTCGTCTCATGCTCCGGACAGGACTCAGACACCACAGATACCCCGCAAACCGATAAGGATGGTGTCGCGGTGACAGCCGGGGCTAATCAGCCCGCGGAAGTTAACGGAGTGGATTTACATTTTCTTGCGATGATGACGCCACATCACCAACAAGCCGTGGACATGAGCGAGATCATCCTGGCTGCCCAGGGCACCAGCGCAGCCACAGCGGACTTAGCTGACCGGATTAAAGTCGGGCAAGAGGAAGAGATCGACACCATGGTCGATTGGGCTGAACAATGGGACCAACATGACTTGATGGAGCAGCATTCCCAACACATTGCCAATGGCATGATCACTCCAGAACAGCTGGACCAGCTAAAAACACTTGAAGGCGAGGAAGCAGACACCCTGTTCCTTCAGCTGATGCATTCCCATCACGCAGGTGCTATTGCCATGACCCAGGACCAAATCGACAACGGTGGCTATCAGCCTCTCGTGGATCTAGCCCAACAAATGATCGACGTCCAAACCGCTGAGATGCGCGAAATGGAACAGCTTTTGGAGGCCAAAGGCGAAAGCCTTCTGACTGAGTGAGCACCATTCGATAGTCACACCACCAGAGGGCATAGCTCAAACTGACAGTTGAAGATTTTCCGGGCAAGCACATCGTTGAAGCCTTGAGGAAAAGAAGGATGAAAAGCGCAGACTGCTGCCGCACTGCAAAGTCCCCGCTACACTCGCGTTTATGACTGACCTGCAGCATGTCCACTCCGTTGATGAGGCGGTAAACCGCCTGATTGAGCTCTATGAGAACTCTTGCGAGCTTGCCCGCAAGACACTGGAATCAGGAAACCTTGATGACTATCGCTACGTGGTCTACCCCAAGGTCACGGTGGATATCCGCAAATGGCAGCCGATCGATCGTTCCGAGCCGTTTGGCTACGTCAACGAGGCAGGCAAGTACTCGGCGGTAATTTCCAAGCCGCACATTATTCGGGATTACCTGCACGAGCAGCTGACTCGCCTAGCGGGCAATTATCCGTGCGATATCTTTGTTGGCCAATCGGACCAGCGCATCCCGCCGGAGTACATCAAGGAGACGGCCACGGCTCCGCAGGAACGCGGGCCTATTCCACGTCCGACGCTGGATGAGGTCAATGACGCGATCATCGATGGCGAATGGGAGGCTTTCCACGGTGCGGAAAAGCCGCTATTTCACTTTGGAGCCCAGCGCTTCGACATTGCCTGTGCGCGCATCGAGCATTACACCGGCATCGAGGTCGATACGGTGCAGAAATACATTCTGTTTACTAACTACGCGATGCACACCACCGAGTTTGTGAAGTTTGGTTTGCGCGAGCTGACTAGGGAAGACTCGCGTTATACCGCCTTGGTGCTGCCCAATGGGGAGACCATCCATCCCAACGATGCAGTGGACCTTGATGTGGACGGTCTGACCTTGACCTCTCGGTATCAGATGCCGCGCTTTGATTTAATCACTGCCGGTGGCGATGGCATCACGATGATCAATATCGGCGTAGGCCCTTCGAATGCGAAGACCATTACGGATTGCTTGGCGGTGCTGCGCCCGGAGGCATGGATCATGATTGGGCACTGCGCCGGAATGGACGGCCGCATGCGCATTGGTGACCTGATTCTAGGCAATGCCTATCAGCGCAATGATCACATCTTGGATCAGAAGGTTGCGGCGACCTCGCCCATTCCAGCGATTCCAGAGGTACAACGCATGCTTGAGTCCGCAGTAAAGGCGGTGTACGGCGACGATAACTCGCTCATGCGCACCGGCACGGTGCTCTCCACCGATGATCGCAACTGGGAGTGGCGCACCAACCGGGATTTATGGGAGTGGCTGCGAACCTCCACCGCGGTGGCTGTGGATATGGAATCGTGCACGCTCGCGGCCAATGGTTATCGCTACCGCGTTCCTTATGGAACTCTTCTTTCGGTCTCTGACCTGCCGCTGCACGCGGTGCCGAAGCTGCCGGCGCAGGCGCAGGCTTTCTATTCCAATTCGAAAGAAGCCCACGTGATGTGCGCGGTGCGCGCGATGGAGCATCTAGCCGAGAATCCGGAGCGCCTGCGCACTCGCAAGCTACGCCGGACTTTGGGCGAGGTTCCATTCCGGTAGCTGCCTTTTCTTTGGCAGGCAATGCTCGTTAAACTACAAGGAAAGCCCATGACGCAAAAGGAGCCACACAATCGTGACTGAAAATTGGATCCACCCGGACCGGGAAAACCTCACCTGGGAGGTCTTCGGCGAGGCGAGCCGAAACCTATCGGAACAGATTGTGAAATCTGGTTGGTTCCCAGACCTCATCGTGGGCGTCGCTCGCGGCGGCCTGATCCCAGCCGGTGCTATCGGTTATGCCACCGGTGTCAAGGCCATGGGTGCTATCAATGTGGAGTTCTACACCGATATCGGCCAGACCCTAGACGAGCCTGTAATTCTTTCCCCGCAGCTGGATACGGATTCGCTGAAAGGCAAGAAGGTCCTGGTTGTCGATGACGTTGCGGACTCCGGCAAGACCTTGGATCTGGTGGTTAACCTGCTCAAGGAAACCGCAGACGATGTGCGCTCGGCCGTCATTTACACCAAGCCGAAGACCATCTTTGAGCCGGATTTCTCGTGGAAGAAGACCGATCAGTGGATCAACTTCGCGTGGTCCGTGCTGCCCGTGATCACCGCGGATGGCTCTTTTAAGGAAGGCTCCTAAAATCCACTAGGATGTGCAGGCGTGATTAAAGAACAACCTGCACCGACTAGCGTCATCGCCAGCTTCCGCTATGCATTTTCCTCGCCTGCGCGCCTGCGCAAGGAGGTATTCGGCGGATTGGCGGTGGCGCTTGCTCTGATCCCGGAGGTCTTAAGCTTTTCTATCCTCGCAGGGTTGGATCCGCGGGTGGGATTGTTTTCCTCCGTCGTGATGGCCATGTCCATCGCCTTTACCGGCGGTAGGCCAGCGATGATTTCCGCCGCGGCCGGAGCGGTGGCGCTGGTTGTCTCTCCGCTCGCGCATGAACATGGGCATGACTACGTGGTAGCCGCGGTGCTCTTGGCGGGAATCATGCAGGTGGTATTGGCCGCGGTGGGTGTAGCCAAGCTCATGCGCTTTATCCCGCGCTCGGTGATGACGGGATTTGTGAATGCGCTGGGCATCATGATGTTTACTACGCAGCTGCCGCACCTAATTGATGTGCCGTGGATGGTCTATCTGCTGGTGGCCATTGGCCTGGCTATCATGCTGGGGCTGCCGCGGTTGACCACGGTGATTCCCGCCCCGCTGATTACCATTCTGGTGGTCAGCATCATTGCGGTGGCGGCTGGGTGGAAGGTGCCCGATGTGGCGGACCAAGGCGAGCTACCTACTTCGCTGCCGGGGCTTTTCGTGCCGGATATTCCGTGGAACCTGGATACTCTGCAGCTTATTGCTCCGTATGCCTTTGGCATGGCTTTGGTGGGCCTGATGGAGTCGCTGCTGACGGCCAAGCTGGTCGATGACATTACGGATACCCACTCCGATAAGACGCGCGAGTCCTTTGGCCAGGGCGTGGGCAATATCCTCGCCGCGGCCATTGGTGGCATGGGCGTGTGCGCCATGATTGGCCAGACCATGATCGGGGTGAAGGCATCCCAGGCGCGCACGCGCTTGTCGACGTTCCTCGCGGGCGTCTTCCTCCTTATCCTCTGCGTGCTCTTTGGCGAGACCGTCGGTCGCATTCCGATGGCCGCGCTGGTGGCGGTGATGATCATCGTGGCCGCAACGACGGTGGATTGGCATTCAGTTCGCCCGCGCACGCTGAAGCTCATGCCGCTATCAGAAACGCTCGTGATGCTGGTGACGGTGGTAGGAACGCTGGCCACGCATAACTTGGCGGTGGGCGTGGTGCTCGGCGTGGTGGCGGCCTCGATCGGATTTGCCCGCCGCGTGGCCCACCTGGTTGAGGTGGAGCACGTAGGCGATGCCGAGTATGCGGTGCGCGGCCAGCTCTTCTTCGCCTCCTCCAATGATTTGGTCTATGCCTTTGATTACACGCTGGATACCCAGCGCGTGGTGATCGATATGAGCAAGGCCGAGGTATGGGATGCCTCCACTGTGGCGACGTTGGATGCGGTGCAGAAGAAATACGCCGAGCGTGGCATCGAGGTAGAGTTCCGTGGCCTGGAAGGGGCGAGCGCGCAGCGCCTGCATCGCCTGAGCGGCCGTTTAGGTGACTAAAGTCACATTTATGGTCCGGGGTGTGCGGTTGCAAATGGTCGCTGCTGTGACGGGCGTCGAGTCGAGTCTGTGTCATGGTGGAGGATGCGCGGTGACCTTGCGTTTTAGGGGACCTTTGACCGCGCGCGGCGGCAAGCTTTGTCTTGGCTAACTTAGGTTACCCAATCTAAAAAAGTATAATGACGTGCAAGTTTACTTAAGTAGGCCTTGCTGGATCGCAGGGGAATCTTCTGTACTGTGGTGCTTAGCACTAATTAATTTCCCCACACAGAAAGGTTTTTACAATGGACGAGAAGTTGCAAACCCTGCTGAATAACCAGGTCATTAGCGAGTATGGCGCTTCCATGGTCTACACCCAGCTGGCCTTTGAGATGGATAACCTCTCCTTCCCAGGTATGCGCGATTGGTTCCTCGGCCAGGCTGCTGAGGAGCGCGAGCACGCCGAGAAGATTGCGGATCATTTGCTCTCCCGTGGCTACCGCGTAGAGCTCAATGACATCCCGGTTGGCTCCGTGAAGGCTGCTACCCCGCAGGACGCTTTCCAGGCTTCCCTCGAGCACGAGCAGAAGGTTTCCGAGGAGATCCGCACCATCGCCCGCGCGGCGCTAGACGCACAGGATCTGGAATCCCGTCAGCTCGTTGACTGGTTCCTGAGCGAGCAGGTAGAGGAAGAAGCTACCGTTTCTGAGATTCTGGACCAGATCAAGCTGGTGGGCAATGATGGTTCTGGCCTACTGCGCATCGATGAGCGTCTGGCTGGTCGCACCGAAGGCGGCGCCTAAGCGCGCGTGGGTGAATAACAAACCCATCAAGATTTAGCTCAATCCTCCCATAGCACTGGGGTGCGGTGGGAGGATTACTTCTATGTCAACGCAACGCAAGGCTTTGTGCGCCATAAGCCTGTTAGTTCTGGCGCTCTTTCTCATCGTAGGAGCGGCAATCATGTCCACGCACGTGGCCTTGGGAGTATTTTTGACCACCGCGGCGCTGATGCTCGGCCCGTTTGCCGGGCTCGCGCTGCTGGTTTATGGCGTCGCCGGCAAGCGTGGGGTAGTCACACGCTCGCTCTATAGCCTCGGCGGTATGCTGATCATTGGTGCCATCGGCGGCATCTTCGCCTTGTCCATGGAGCAGGCGCCTGCGATGCTGCCTCTTTTTGTCGCTGGTGCGGGTGTGGGAATCGTAGCCGTGCTGACCCAAGCGCCGAAACGCGCATAAACTGGCCCCCGTTATGCCCAAACTCCTCTTTGATATGTACGGCGTGCTCATGCGCCCGGCAACCCCAGAAAGCCACGCGGACTTGGAGCGCCTCCTCGCGCCGCCAGATCCAGAGGCGATGTGGGAGGCCTACGGGTTTTATCGGCCGGACTACGATGCCGGCATTTTTAGCGATAGCCACTACTGGAATGAGGTAGCAGCCCGCGCCGGGTTGGGGGAGGTTTCCGTCGCTGAGGCAGTAGTGTGTGAAAACAGCGGCCTATTAGAAGCGGACCTCGACATGGTAGCGCTGGTCAAGGGGCTGATCGGGGAAGGCTATAGTGTGGGCATCTTATCCAATATCCCCACCACGCTGGCGGGCCAGGTGCGTGAAAAACAGCCATGGCTAGAAGACTGTGCGGCGGTGACTTTTAGCTGCGATATTGGCGTGGCCAAGCCGCACCCAGAGGCCTATCGTGTGGCCGTGGATGCGCTCTCCGCGCAGCCGAAGGATACGCACTTTTTTGATGACCGCGTCGACTACGTGGAGGGCGCTAGCTACTGCGGGCTTAATGCCCATCTCTTTCGCGGCATCGACTCGGTACGCGAGGTGCTAAGCGCACTGGAGTGAGCGGCCTAGCTCCAGTGGTTGGCGCAGGAGCTGGTCGGTGGCCACGGTGCGGGCTACCGCGCGGACAATCTCCTTATGGCCGGGGATCATGCGCAGCTGCAACTCATCGCCCGCGGAGGCGCGGACGGTGGCGGCAAATTGCTTGGGGGCCTGTGGGTCGTCGGTAAACGCGCCGCCGGCGATAACCACGGTGGCCGGGGAGTGGGCCTTGACCAGCTCCGCGGTGATGGCGCCCAACTGGCGGGCGCGCTCGTCCAAAATGGCGCGGACGGCAGGGTGGGAGTCGGCTACTAGGGCGGCGTCGGCAAGCGTGGCTACTTCCACGCCCTCGTGACGCACCTTCTCTAGGACGTGCTGGGTGGCCAGCAGGCGCTCGGAAGCGCCGTGACCGAGCAGTTCAGAGTGCGTTTGCGGCACGGGAATAATGGGGCTGACCTCGTCCTCGACGGAGAGCGCCGAGCCGATGGAATCGTCCGCGAAGAGCACCAGAACGCGCTCGCTGGTGCCAATCTCGGCCGCTTGGGTCTCGGAGCCCAAAATGGCTGGGATGGCGGAGGAAACTACTACGGGGACGCCGAACTGGAAGCGCAGGTGCTCGGCAATGTCCACGCCGTGCCAGTTGAGGTTTTCCGCGGTGACCAGGCCGTTATCATCCACGGTGCCCGAGGTAGTCACGCCGAGGGAGACCAAGCGGTAGTCCAGGTTCGTCAGCATGCGATTGATGCCGGCCATGATGTGCTCGAGGAAGTCATCTTCGCTGAGGTTAGCCACCGGGGTGGTCAATTCCGCTTCGCTCAACGTGCGGCCCTTGATGTCATAAAGGCCGATGTAGGTCTGCTTGGTGCCCACGGAGATTCCGCCGAGCGCCCAGTCATTATCGGCCGCCTCAAGCGGCACCGTTGGCCGGCCGCGCCCGCGGGACTGGGTGAGGTCGGTGCGTTCCTGGATGAGGCCCGCGTTGAGTAGGGAAGTAGTGGCGCGCGTGATGGTGGGCTGGGAAAGCCCGGTGGCTTCCACCAGCTCGCTCCGGGTGATGATCGGGTTCAGGCGCACCAAATGGAGGCACTTTGCGGCCGGTGTGCGGGGCCGCGTGAACACTGGGCCAGATTTGATCATAAAAAGAAGTATAAATATTCCAGACTGCTTTGTCTAATCTCATAAACACGCCATGTACCGAATGGTCTAAAGGTGGTGGTGGAGCCGTAGATACCTATGCTGGAGAGCATGCAGTCAGTAGCGGTTTATTGTGGTTCAGCAACAGGAAACTCCCCGGCCTATACGCAGGCGGCACAGGAATTGGGTACGGAGCTGGCCCGACGCGGCCTCACCTTGGTCTACGGCGGTGGCAACATCGGCCTGATGCGCGAGGTAGCGGAGGCCTGTCTGGCCGCCGGCGGTACCGTCACCGGCGTGATGCCACAGTCCCTGGTGGATCTGGAGATCTCCCACCCCGGCCTGACCACCCTCGAAGTAGTCGGCTCCATGGCCGAGCGTAAGACGCGCATGGAGCAGCTTGCCGACGCCTATATTTGCCTCCCCGGTGGCGTCGGCACCCTCGAAGAGCTCACCGAGGTGCTCACCCTGCAACAGCTGGGCACCATCCGCGGTCCAGTGGGCCTAGTAAATACCGAGGATTTTTGGCGTCCTTTCTACGCCATGTACGCCGCCATGGCCGAGTCCGGCTTCATCTTGCCGCGCTTTGTGGACGCATTGGTAATGAAGGAAAAACCGCAGGATATCCTGGATGAATTCGGCCGCTGGAACTATCCCGGTACAAAGTGGGACAACGATTAGTTAACAAGTTCGCAACTTCAGCCCGCCCGGGTGGCCTATAGCTGATACTTAGGGATAGACTTCCTCGTTATGAGTTCTGAGCAGACCGCTAAGCGCCAGCCCTCTCTACTGGACGCTTCGTGCGATAACTTCGTTCACGACCTAGCCGAGCTTTCCCCCACCGATGCCACCGCGTGGGGCATTGACGGCTACGAGGGCGAATTGCAGGATTTCTCCCCCGAGTACTTCACCGCCATCGCAGACCGCACCCGCGAAATGGTGGCGGACTTGGATGCCTTGGATGACACCACCGATGAGTCCGATGATGAGGATGACTTTGATGACGTGGACTATGTCACTGCGGCCGTCCTGCGCGATCGCCTTTGCCTTGAACTAGATCTGCACCACCACAGCGAGGATGTGCGCTGCTTGAATAACATCGCCTCCCCGGTGCAGACCATTCGCGATACGCTGCTGCTCATGCCGCAGGACACGGACGAGGACCGCGATGCCATTCGCTCCCGCCTGTCCAAGGTGAAGACCTCCCTGGCCGGATATCGCAGCTCCTTGGAGGAAGCAGCCTCCCACGGCATGGTGGCACCGCACCGCCAGATCTCCGAGGTCATTGTGCAGTGCGAGCGGCTTGCCGACGCCGACTCGATGCTCGAGTCCCTCGGCCTCGACGCCGACTCCGCCGAGGTGCTCCAGGCCAAGGAAGCCTTTGGCGAGTTCTCCGATTGGCTCTCCAATGACCTGCAGCCCCAGGCGCCTAACAAGGACGCCGTGGGCCGCGAGCGCTACGAGCGTTTTTCCAAGCTCTTTGTGGGCGATGCCGTTAACCTCGATGAGGCCTATGAGTGGGGCCTGGATCAGGTGCGCAGCCTGCGCGCGGAGCAGGAAAAGATCGCCCACGAGCTCTACGGCTCCGATTGCTCGGTGCGCTCGGCGATGCGCAAGCTCAACCACGAGGAGCGCTATACCCTGCGCGGCACCGATGCACTGGTGGAGTGGATGCAATCTACCGCCGATGGCGTTATCGCTGAGCTCAATGGCAAGGAATTCGATATTCCGGAGGAAGTAGAAGAGATCGAGTGCTGCATCGATCCGGCCGGCACCGGCGGCATCTTCTATACCCCACCGAGCGATGAATTCTCCCGCCCGGGCCGCATGTGGTGGTCCGTGCCGGAGGGCCAGGACACCTTCCATACTTGGCAGGAACTGACCACCGTCCACCACGAGGGTGTGCCGGGCCACCACCTGCAGCTAGGCTCTGCGCTGGTGCAAGAAGATCTCAATCTGTGGCGCCGCGCGGTGACGTGGAACTCTGGTCATGGCGAGGGCTGGGCGCTCTACGCCGAACAGCTCATGGCCGAGCTGGGCTACATGGATGACCCGGGCTTCCGCATGGGCATGTTGGATGCGCAGCGCCTGCGCGCCGCCCGCGTGGTCGTGGACATCGGATTGCACTTGGGCAAGCAGTTGCCGGATTGCTCGACGTCCGGCGTGTGGGACAAGGCGCACGTGAAGACCTTCATGCGTGAGAACACCGCTATGGATGATGCGAACCTCAACTTTGAGGTCAATCGCTACCTCGGTTGGCCGGGCCAGGCGCCGTCCTATGCATTGGGGCAGCGCCTCTGGCAGGAGACCCGCGCTGAGGCCGAGAAGCAGGGCATGAGCGCACGCGAGTTCCATTCCGAGGCCCTCGCCCTTGGCTCCGTGCCGATGTCCGTCCTTCGCGAGGCCGTCTTGGACAACTAGCGGCGCAGCAGCCGCTGGGCCAGCCGCAGCAGCTGTGGCAAGTAGCCCGCTACGACCAGCACCGCGATGAGTCGGGTGAGCTGGACTGCGATGACCGCGGGCCCGGCCCCGCCCTCGGCCGAGAGCGCGAGCACGGTCTCCAGCGCGCCGGGGCTGGTGGCCAGGTAGGCCTCAAAGTAGGTGATGTGTAGCCACTTGGTCAGCGGCCAGGCGGTGGCCGCACAGATGCCGATGATGACCACGATGAACAAAATCGTGGCAGGCAACTGCTTGGCAAAGGCCTTGAGCGCCGGCAGCGAAAGCCCGCCGCCGCAGACCCAGCCGATGGACAAAAACGCCATCACCTTAAAAATGTAGAGCGGCTCGAGCGTGTGGCCTTCCGGCAGCACGAAGGAGACCAGCAGCGTCAACAGCAAGGGGCCGAGCACCGCGGCGGCGGGGAGATGGAGGAACTTGCCTACCTTTTCTCCTATGCAGGCAATGACAACCACTAGGGCAACTATCCACCATGTGGTTTCGTCGTCGACCGAAAGATCCGCCCCCTCGCCGGCGGGCGTGTCCAATAAGGCGACCACGGCGGGTAGCGATACCGAGACTACTAAGAGGCGCAGGTATTGGGTGAGGGCGACGTAGCGGAAGTCGGCACCGAGTTCGTCGGCAAGCGCAGGCATCAGCGAAGCACCGCCCGGCAGCATGGATAAAATGCCGGTTTCGGAGGAGACATCGTCTGGCTGCCAGCGGTGTAAGAGTTGGCCGCCGATAATGCCTACCATCAGTGTGACAAAGGACATCGTCAGGGCGGCAGGCAGGAAGCCAAGCAATTGGCCCACCGGCACCACGGTCAGCGGGATCGCAGCCATCATGCCGATAAAACCACGCGACATGCTATAAAAACTGCGGTTCACGCGCAGATCTTCCCCAGTAAAAAGCGCTATGGCGCCGGAGGAGAGGATCGCTGCCAGGATCCAAGCCGCAGGTACGTGCCACATGCTAAAAATCCAGCCCAGTGCGACCGATGCCGGAACAACAATGGTCCACCGTGCCACGGTATGGGCACTAAGCCCGGTGCCTTCCTGCTGTGCGGCCATGCGAGCCTCCTAGTTCTGCTGCGACAAAAGTATAGTGCCTCTTTCTGCTCTACTACGGAGAGGGCAGTAGGCGGGTTATCACCTTACATCATTCAATATTTATGATCGGGGGCATGGAAATCGATGTGGTGCAGTGGATAATTCTCTTCTTTGGTACCGCGGCCGCGGGGTGGGTCGATGCGGTCATCGGTGGTGGCGGATTGATCCTGATCCCGATGCTGCTGGCGGTCCTGCCGGGCCTTGCTCCGGCCGCCGCTTTGGGCACTAGCAAGCTCGCCGCGGTAACCGGCACCGGATCCGCTGCCGTGACTCTCGCGCGCAAGGTGAAGCTGGACAAGGCAGAAATGGCGCGCTTCCTCCTTATCGCGCTGGTCTGCTCCGGGTTGGGGGCCAGCGTGGCCTCGAGCCTCGATAAGGACGTTATGCGCCCCATCATCATCGTGCTCATGGTGGCCGTGGGCATTTTCGTGGCCTTCAAGCCAGACTTTGGCAGTAGCGACTCGGCCGGAACCCGTGGTGGTTGGCGGACCGTCGTGGTCTTGGTGCTCTCCGGCATCATTTCCTTTTATGATGGCATCTTCGGTCCGGGTACCGGAATGTTTTTGATCATGGCCTTCACCTCTATTTTTGCGCAGAATTTCTTGACCTCTGCGGCTATGGCCAAGGTGGTCAATACAGCTACCAACTTCGGTGCGCTCGTCGTGTTTATTATTGGCGGGCACGTGTGGTGGACGCTCGGCCTCGTGCTCGGCGTAGCCAATATTGCCGGCGCGCTTCTCGGCGCTCGTACCGTACTTGGTGGTGGGGCCAAATTCATCCGCTACGCGCTACTTACTCTGGTTGTGGTCATGAGCTGCTACCTAGGCTGGCAGCAATGGGGCTAACTACATTCGGTTTTTGGTGCGCGCGGTAGCAATCGCATTCCACGGGTCCTCCGGCCACGGGTGCTTGGGGTAGCGCCCGCGCATCTCGGCGCGCACGCCAGCATAAGGACCGGACCAGAAGCTGGCGAGATCATCGGTCACCGCGAGCGGGCGGCCGGCGGGGGAGAGCAGGTGGAATTGCACGCGGTGGCCGCAGTATTCGGGGGATGCGGCCAGGCCGAAGCATTCCTGCAGCTTGATGTGGACCACGGGGCGGTCACCGGACCAATCGATGGCGGCATCACGGCCGGAGGGGACTGGGAGATGCTCGGGGGCGAGATCGTCCAGGTGGGTGGCTTCTGGCCAAGGAAGGAGGCGTTGTAGCGCGGGGTACATGTCTAGCTTGGCAGCGGGAGTGCCCTCCGCAATGCGGTGTAATTCGGGCCCGAGCCACTCGGCGGGATCCGCGGAATCGACATCGGGCCACGGCTCGCCATAGTGGGCGTGCAGGTGGCGCAAACGGTCTTTTAAGCTTTGGGCTTTCTCGCTGAAGGTGAAAAGCCCCAACCCTTCCTCGCGGATGCCGGCGGCAAGCGCCTCCTCGGCAGCGGGGCCGGTGACCTTGACAGGGGTTTCAGAGAGCGTGATGGCGTCCGCAGCCTTGACCTTGATGCCGCGTACGCGACCATCGCGCAGGAAAGCACGGGTTTCCTCGGTGACACCGATAGTCTCTAGGGCTGCGGTTTCCTCGATGCGAGCGGCCGAGCGGATGATGGCATTGCCCGCATTGGACAAGGACACCTCTGCGATGGCAAGCCACGGGGCGCCGGCCAGGCCCGAGTTGTCCAGCAGCCGTGCGCGGGTGCCGCTGGCCAGCAGGTAATCCTCGCCCATGTGCTTGGCCACCTGCTCAGGAAAGGCGGTGGCGACGACCTCGCCGGGATCGGCGGGGCCGAGATCGTCTACCAGTCGGGCGAGCCGCCTGACCTCCCTTTGGGGTGGGCGGTGATGGGTGAGGTTGGGGGGTAAGGGGGCGTCGGCAAGCGAGGCAATGATGGGTGCGGCTTGGCTGCCGTGCCGGAGCAAGGAGGCGCCGAGGCGTGGATCGGTGGGCAGGAGGGCGAGCTCCTGTGTGGCACCAATGCGCTGAAGCGTCGCCTGCGCGGATGCCAGGGCCGGGGTCGGCGGCGGATCGAGCAACGGGAAGTCCGGGCCCGCGCCCCAACAGTCCAGAAACAGCGCGGCCTGGGTCAGGTCCGCAGACAGGATCTCCGGGGTGGTATGCGGAGAAAAGTGCTGGTAATCATCCTGCGAGTAGCAGCGAATGACGGTGCCGGGCGCCTCACGGCCGGCACGACCAGCGCGCTGATCGGCACTCGATTTTGAGGTAGAAACCGTCACCAATCCGGACATACCACGCTGCGCATCGCGCCGGGGAACGCGGGAGAGCCCGGCATCTACCACCACGCGCACGCCCGGCACGGTAAGCGAAGACTCCGCGATGGAGGTAGCCACGACGATGCGCTGCTCCTCGCTATACAGCGCGGCGTCTTGCTCCGCGGTGGTTTGCTTGCCGTGCAGCGGGAAAACATTATGGCCTGCCAAGGCATCGCAGACGAGGTTGACTTCGCGCACGCCGGGTACAAAGACCAGCGTTGATTCGTGTTGGCGGGCTGCCTGCTTGGCGACGTCCCCATAAAACTCCCTCGTTCCCGCCGCCCTGCCCGGCATGGGGGCGTAGTGGATGTCGAGCGGATGGGTGACTGCCTCGGTGACGTGGACGGGGGCGTCCATAAGCTGGGAAAAGCGTTGCGCATCTACGGTGGCGGACATGGCGATGACGCGGAAGTCCTCGCGTAGCTCGGCTAGTTCCAGGCACATGCCCAGCACCAGATCCGTATCGAGTTGGCGCTCGTGGACCTCATCGATGGCAACGGTGGCCACGCCTTCGAGTTCCGGATCCTTCAGCAGGCGGCGCAGCAGCACGCCCGGCGTGACGAATTCGACCTCACTGCCCTTGCGGGACTCGCCCCGGATGGCAAAGCCGACCTTGTCCGGGGTGCCGCTGAGAGTACTCAAGCGTTGCGCGGCCGCGCGGACAGCCACACGGCGCGGGGCGGTGACGATGACCTTTCCGCGCCCTGCCGCATGATTGGCCAGCGCCGGTGGCACGAGCGTGGTTTTACCCGTACCGGGTGGGGCCTGAATGACGACGTTTCCGGTTTCAGGCAGCGAATCGATGGTCTCGGCTACGGGCAGTCCCGCGCCGATGCGAGCGAGATCAAACATTTACTTGGCGGCTCCAAAACCCTCGACAGGGCCGTTGAGATCCTGGCGTTCCCAGGCGTCCTCGTTGTCTTCCAGCTTGCGCACCACGCGGCCGGGAGTTCCCAGGACCAGCGAATTATCCGGGATATCGGTGGTAATAAGCGTGCCTGCACCTATAACGCAGTTCTTTCCAATCGTGATGCCCGGCAGCACGGTGACATTAGCACCGAACCAGGTGTTATCACCGATGGTGATGGGCTTGGCTATCTCCCAGCCGCCGGCGCGCATCTCATGATCGTTTACCGGATGCCCCACCGTAATCAGAGAGCAATTGGGGCCCACCATGACGCCATCACCTAGCGTCACCTTGGCCTGGGCCAAGATGGTGGCACCGAAATTAATGAAGGCGCGCTCGCCACATACTAGGTTGCAGCCGTACTCCAGGTTGAGCGGCACGTGCAGGCCCGGCACCGCAGATTCCTCCGGCAGTATCTCGCGCAGGATGCCTTTGGCACGCTCTGGGTCCGTATTCTGTAATTCATTGAGCTGCTTAACCAAGCGGAAAGTGCGCTGGTGCTCTTCCTTGGCCTCCGGCATGCTCGGCAAGAACCACTCCCCACCGGTCATCCGCTCCCATGAGCCGTAGCGTTCCAAGTCCTGCCGCCTCTGTGCATCCATGGGAGTCATTGTAGAGGGCGAGTGGTGCTTAATAGGTACTTGTGAAACTCACCTAGGTTCCCGTAAATCACAAACCACCACACACCCTCCGAGTGGGCGATCCATTAATCCCGCATCCATATTCGGTTCGAATCATTACAAAAATCGAGCAATTCGATCCATGTAGAAGGAACGAAATTGTTCCTATCAGTTTTCAACCAAGTAATGCGGTCCGGGTCTTCAAAATCGAGATTCTTGAGAATTGATTCTCCAGCAATGTCGTACGCCCACAAGTCGTGGACATTTTCATATTCAACCGAGTATTTTTGAAAAGTTCCCTCAGGGTGATAGATGCATTCAAAGCCTACAAAGGCTGTCCCTTGAGGCGTTTCCACTTCCAAAACGAGATATAGAAATTTATCAATCCAAGCGGCAACGCCATGAAACTTCGGCAGTGATACGGCAGCTTCAACCCTGAACCTATTTTCGTTCAAGGCATCCCTATTAAGGATTCCTGCCAAATGGGATGCAGCGTCCTTTAAATCGAAGTGATGCTCTGGGGGTATTGACATTTTCATAAATACAAAGTGGAAATACTGCTACTACATCAGCTTTGGGTTTGCCACTCATTTCATGAGTAGCAGTGTTGTGAACAGAGTGCATAGTAGTAATTCTGCGTCGCTCTGCAGAGGATTCAGCTCAAAATCTTCCGCTGCTAAGAAGAAAAGCTGGGATAGTCTAGTTCTATGTCCTCTCGGAAAATTCTCCTTCGTCCAGAGTATAGCCATCCAAGCTCTTTATGGCCTTCTGAAGAGCTAATAGTTACTGGATCTAAGAAAAGAGGATTTTATCTTCCTGAGGACATAGGAATTAAGCCCGATTTAGGAAACGAAATCCTTGAGTGGACGAGGGATTTTCAGCACAATTTTCTCGAAAAGCCTGATAGCTTTCATCAGCGTCCTCTCTGGAAGGATCAATTCGATAGGTTTAGATGGTATGAAGTCGGCTGGGATATTACATACAACTTGAGGGATTCTTTAGCGTCGGTGCAGGTAGTACCCCAGTTTTCTCAATTTGTTTTTCCATCAATGAGCGAAGAGAAAACTTCGGAAAGAAACCTTTATGCTTTCCCGGGGATGAACGCGAAGGGCACGTATGCATAAGTAATGTTAGGAATAAGGAATAATCATGCACAGTATGCTCTGGGATAACTTTTGCGAGAATCAGAACTTAACTGAGTTTGAAGAGGTATCCGATCTGTCTTCTTCCGGTGTTCTAGCAAGTCTCATAAAGCACAATTCCGCTAGAGAAGTATCTTTCGACTGCATCCATTATCCTGGAGGAACCACAGATAAACATGGGGCGTTCACCGACTATACGACCTACCATGTGGATGCTTTTCCTGCTCAATCTGAGATGATTACCTTTTGTAACGGGGAGAAAATTAATTATTTTGGCCCAGAGGTGCGCAACAATCAGATTATTCACCGGGCAGCACCACCGTCGAGCACCGGCTGGCCCCGCATTCTTCTGGACTACAAAGGGTATCCCGAATTCTGGGGAGATACACTCAAAAAGCCACCGCGACTTCATTATCCTCGGTCCATCACGTTAGCGAGGAAGCCTTTTGACTTTGAATATTATATTCGAGTCGTAAGCTATTCCGATGCAGAAATGAGTGAGCATCAAATGTGGAAGGAGGCGGTCATCGATACAGAATTTTCCATGGCAGTTCTTTTAGCCCGTCATTGGGGATCAAACATTGACAGTGTGTGGATCTCGCTTCACGTTGAAGAGCGTAGTGACTGGCGCGCACCCGAGAGCAAAACAATTGACTATTGCTGGGATTTTTAATGCTGGAATCGGAACTTTCTTATTCCTAGCTCTACAAGGCTGTATAAACTAAAAGCAAAAGCGATGACCTAGGAATAAAACTCGGGGTACTTCAAGGGCTCAGCGCTCGAACATTCCACCTTGTTATACGAATAGTCGACTTCTTGTTGACGGCTTCAACGCAAGATTCATCGGATCCCTGTGAGATTAAACCCCCGCTTTGCCTCCTTTTTAGCCTCACCTTTTAATTATCAGCGTCGAGTCTAGCTAGGCTGACTATTACTTTGGACAAGCAATGTTACGAATTGTTAAAGGGCAATCATGAAAAACTACGCCAACCTTTTTGAGTACACTGCACAGCCAGCAGACAGTCAACGCATCCTTGAAATTGAAAGCAAGCTTGGCAAGAAGCTACCTGATGATTACAAGATGCTGCTTTCAGAAACTGGAGGCGGCATCCTCAACCTTAAAAAGTGCTTCCTTACAGATATTTCCCTGCCTGATGGGGACACCTTGGAGGTCGTTGTTGAAGACATCTTCGGCAACGGCACAGCAAGCAATGGCGCTCATGTTGATTTGATTGACTACGCAACCTTCCTTATGGATGAGTGGGAGATTCCCGAAGAAGTCCTTCTCTTGGCTACTAGCGAAGACGGAATGCATCAATGCTTTGTCATTAACTACGGCTTGCCGGATTTCCCAGAAGGCGCCGTATTGTACGTGGATACCGATCCCGATGGGCTCATCATGCCCGTTGCAGAATCAGTCGACGCATTCTTGTCTAAGCTAAGTCCCTACCCAGACCAAGAAGAATCGGTTGAAGATGCAGAGCCGGATAACATCGGGATCAATGGTGTTCGATATGGCTCACTTTCTGAACCTCTCCGAAAGGCAATATCTGCTACTCCTACGCCAGGAATCGAAAAGCTTTTAAAGCAAGCCACAGAGCTCATCACCAAAGATTTAAATCCAATAATCACCGAGAATAGCCCTGAAAGTCGAACCTTTTACGACGTTGTGTACTGGATTGTTCAGCATATTGAGCCCCAACACGATCCTAAAACATTTGCCGACGGAGGCCGAGAAGGACAAATACTAACCTTCCCAGAACTCATGAAGAACTCATTTATAGTTCCTGGTCAGAAATACGAACTCGGCTACACGTTCGCGTCCTTAATCATATGGTGGGATCGTCGAGTCAAAGAAGGAGTTCTCAAAGAAACTGACAACGGTTTCATTCTCGACGAGGATTACGCCGGTAGCGTCTTTAGTCAGCTTCGCCAAGGAAAGTGTCAAGACTAGCTTTCTTCCAGAATTGTTATCTCTGCACCCAGCACTTAAAAGCAATCTCCCAAACAAGAGGGGCGTCAATTTATCATTTCTTCGCGTCGAAATTTCCAGTTGTAGAGCTAATAGCTGTTGTTATGTTTAGTTTTCCCGCCTCGGCCCCCCTGGCGTTGGTGGGTTGCACAAAGGTGAACACCGCTTTTTACGGTGCGGTGAGAGTCCCTAGGTGCGGTGGTGACCGCTTGGGAACTCTTTTTCTAGTGCGGCAATAGCTCTTGGATGAGTGGTGAGTGTCTAGTGGCTTTAGTTGAGAACCGGAGACTGCTAGCGGCACGCGACTCATTTTCTTTGTCCTGAGAAGGGGTGGCTTCCTTGGCCTGTGGCTTTCATCATATTGGCTTAAACTCTGCCAGCGTGTGCTAACAGGTAGGTAGCATCTCGTGTTGTGAGTCGCCCTTCTCTAAGGAAGTCATAGAAAATGAAGTTCAATTTTGAGGTACCTGAACCGTTGCAGCGGTCTGTACCTGTTTCATATTACGAAAATCTTCTGTCTGATTACCGATACCTGGATATTTCTTATCTCGGTATAGGCAGCACGGGCCAAATTTTTGGCAAATGTGAGATCGGGGGAATCGACTATGACATTGATGGCTTTGAGAACGCCGGATTGATTACCTCAATAGAAATCTTGGACGCGCGGGAGTCGGATAGCTTCCTTGATATCCCACTGTCATTGTCAAGCCGAAAGTTTGTCAAAGCCCTAAAAGATGTGGGGATCGAATTTGAACATAACCGTGACGGCATAACCATTCCCCACGACAATGGGACCATTGCTTTGTCATACCAATTCGGCAAAGTTGTGGCTATTTGTTGGGAATAACCAACCAATTTCAATCACACGAGTGCGCAGTCTGACTTACGCGACAGCCTAACCGAAGGCCTTGACGTACTAAACAACCGACGAAAAAGGAAGTGCATCGAGAAAATGAATATCGAAGGTACCTGCCCCTTGCCCGTAAAGCCCGGAATGACGGTGAACCAGGCTACTAAAGCATGCTACGACTCTGACCTGACTGCTGATACGTATGAAGAGCAGTTTGAAGGCTGGGTTGATATCGAAACACTCGAGCCTGGTGATCCTGGCCGCAAGATTGTGTGCTGCGTGGAGGACGGTAAGTGCGTCACCGTTGAAATGAAGTACATAGAGCTGCCAATCACGGATACTTTCTATGGTGTTGACCTTAATCGTCGCCCTGCTGAGACCGCACAGGAGAGCACTGAACGAGTCGCACAAGAGCTACAACGCCAAGGCATCCGCACCGAGATAAATGATTTCCTCATCTTATTGCCTGACCACTTAGTCGCACTCGAAGTCGACGAAGGCGTTGCGTGGTTTGATCCTGACTATTGGAGCCTTGAGGACTTTCTTGAAACGTCGTTCCTTGCCTAATGAAAAGTAATCCTTAGGTGTTAGCGAACGAAGCGGCAGCAGCATGCTTCAACAGCAAGTAGTTAGAACGCACACCAACTTTGATGACGGTTCCAGTTTCCCGCTTTGTACTGCGGTATATGACTAAGGCCTTTGTACTCGGAAAGCGGGAAAGGAGCTGAACCCTGTTTGGTGGGTGCCTAATATTCAGCCCAGCTAGGTCAGTCCCTTGGCCCCAATTGGCCCTAGACACATTCTGGTCCTTTTTGAAGGAAAGCTCTGATCGCTTTATCGGAACGCGGGGATTAGGGTGAGGTCATGCTTTTTGATTCGCTGCCGCGGCCGAGCGTGCGTGTGGCACCGGGGGTGGGGCATGTGCCGGGATGGGTGGGCGTCGATAAGCAGAAGGCCCTAGTAGAAGAGATGCGCGGCATTGCGCGTGAGTATGCGGCGACGCCGATGGCGATGGTGCGGCCTCGGCTGAAATCCGGCGGGCAAATGAGTGTATTTCAGCTGCATATGGGTAGGTATTGGCATTATCCCAGCTATCGGTACGTGGACAATATAGACGGCACGCGGGTTCCGCCGGTGCCGGAGAGCCTGCGGCGGATTGCTCCGGGGGCATTGCGCGCCGCGGCGGAGGTAGCACCCGAGCTAGAGCCATGGGTGGAGACTTTCGTGCCGGAGATGGCGCTGGTGAATTACTATCCACCGGGATCGGCCATGGGTATGCACGTGGATGCCTTTGAGGAATCACCTGCGCCGGTGATTTCGCTTTCCATTGGGGATGAGGCGCTTCTCCGGATGGGGCACACCGAGGCGCGCACGCGGCCGTGGGACGATATCACGCTGTGCTCTGGGGATTTGGTGGTCTTTGGTGGGCCAAAGCGCTTTGCCTACCACGGGGTGGTGCGCGTTAATGATGGCACGTTGCCGGAGGGGTGCGGATTGAGTGAAGGACGTATCAACATCACTATCAGACAAGTATCTGCGCGGGCGGTAAGCTAGAGAAGTTACATAAAGCTTGAAGGAAAGAAGGTTCTCTTATGTCTCGTATCGGCATCATCATCGGCACTACCCGCGATAACTCGGCCGGCAAGGTAGTGGGCGAGTGGCTCAATGAGGTGGCCCAGGGGCGCCAAAATGGCGTGGAGTACACGCTGCTGGACCTCAAGGAGTTTGATATTCCGCTGCTGACCACTGACGTCATTCCTGCCACCGCCAATAAGCAGTATGCGGATGAAAAGGTGCAGGCGTGGTCCGATGCTGTGGATGCCTGCGATGGTTTCGTATTTGTCACCCCAGAGTACAACCGCTCCGTGCCGGGTCCATTCAAGAATGCCTTCGACTGCTTGGCCGCAGAGTGGGCGGGCAAGCCGGTTGCGTTCGCCGGTTACGGTCCTGCGGGCGCTATCCGCGGCGTGGAAGCATGGCGCACCATCGTGGTTAACTTCTCCATGCCGCAGCTGCGCAATCAGCTCGACTTCGGTTTCTTTACTGACTGGACCGATGGCGAATTCCGCCCCGTGGATGCCAAGGTGGAACGCACCAATTCCTTGCTGGCCGAGCTGGAAGATGCCGTTTCCGCATAATCAGTGCCTGTTGGCCGCATACAAAAAGCCAGCCCCCGCGCTCTTCGTGTGAGCAGCGGGGGCTGAATGCTAGGTGGCCGGCTTAGTTACTGCAGGCCGAACTGATCCCAAGCGGCAGGGGAGAGGTTCTGGTACACGTGCTTGTGCTCCTGGTACTCGGCCAAGCCGGTGGGGCCAAGCTCGCGGCCGTTGCCGGACTGCTTGAAGCCGCCCCACTCTGCCTGCGGCAGATAAGGGTGGAAGTCGTTGATCCAGATGGTGCCGTGGCGCAGGGCGCGGGCTACGCGCTCGGCGCGGCCGGCGTCGGAAGTGTAGACGGCGCCTGCCAGGCCGTACTCGGTGTCGTTGGCGATCTCGATGGCCTCCTCCTCGGTGGTGAAGGTCTCGATTGTCACGGTCGGGCCGAAGGCCTCGTCGTGGACACAGTCCATCTCGCGGGTAGCGCCATCGATAATGGTCGGCAGGTAGTACACACCAGCGCCCAGGTCGGTGGTGCCGGTGCCGTGCTGGCCATTGGTGTCCTCGCTGGTAGCCGCGCGGCCACCGGTGAGGATCTTGGCGCCCTGCTCGCGAGCCTTGTCCACGTAGGCGGCAACCTTCTCGCGGTGCTCGGCGGAGATGAGTGGGCCGGTCTCCGCCTTCTCATCGGTCGGGCCGCCGATCTTGATCTTATTGGCGCGCTCTACCAGGGCATCGACGAACTTATCGTGCAGGGACTCTTCTACAACGATGCGGGAGCCTGCGGAGCAGACCTGGCCGGAGTGGAAGAAGGCGCCATTGAGGGCGTTGTCCACGGCGACGTCGAAGTCGGCATCGGCGAAGATGACGTTCGGGTTCTTGCCACCGAGCTCGAGTGCGGTGCGCTTGACGGTCTCAGCCGCATTCTTGGCAATGATCTTGCCGGTAACCAGACCGCCGGTGAAGGAGACCATGTCCACGTCCGGGTGCTGGGACAGCGGGTTGCCGCAGTTAGCGCCGGCGCCGGTGATGAGGTTGCCCACGCCGTCCGGCAGGCCGCATTCCTTGAGGGCGGCCATGAGCAGCATGGCGGTGTGCGGGGTGAGCTCCGCCTGCTTGAGGACGAAGGTATTGCCGGCTGCCAGGGCCGGGCCCACCTTCCAGGAGACCTGCAGCAGCGGGTAGTTCCACGGGGTAATCAGTCCGCAGACGCCAACGGGCTCGGCGTCGATGCGCGAGCGCAGGTTGGGATCCTGCGGGTCGACTACGCGGCCGGCCTGGTGCTGGGCCAGGGTGCCGAAGTACTCGAAGGCGTTGGCGATGTCATCCATATCGCCCAAGGATTCCTCGTAGCGCTTGCCGGTATCGGCGGATTCGGCCTGTGCGAAAAGTTCCTTGTGCTCGCGGATGAAATCGGCCACGCGGATGACGATCTTGCCGCGTTCGGCGGACGGGGTATTGGCCCACTCGCCGTTGTCGAAGGTTTCACGTGCAACCTTGATGGCGCGCTCGGTGTCCTCGTCGGATGCCTCGGAGACGAGGCCGACGGTGGAGCCATCGGCCGGGCAAATGATGGTGCGGGTTTCGCCGCTCTGGGCGGCTTCCCACTTACCGTTGATAAACAGGGACTTTGGGGCGCCGTCGGCATGTACGCCCTTCAGCAGCTCGGTCTGGGTGGGGTCGAACAAAGTGTTCTGGGTGCTCAAGTGAAAAGCAACCTTTCTCTCATAGAGGTAGTTGTACTGGCCAGCTTAGCTATCTTCGCGCCAAGTGCGCTCGGGCTCGGCGCCATCGGAGACATCGGAATCGCCCGGCTGGGTTTGCTGCATGTAGAGGAAGGCCAGGTGACGCTCGTAAAGATCCAGCACGTTATTGATGATCTGGTTCTCGGAATAGCCGTAGACGTCATAGCCCAGCGAACCGGTCATATCGTAGACCTCGAGGCGGTAGTACTCGTCGCCCTCGCCCGTGCTGAAGTCGGGGCGCTCGGCCGCGACTGGGAAGAGCTGGTAGCGGAACATGCGCTCATTGTGCAGCTTAACTTCGAGGTCGAGCTGCGGAAGTTCGACGTCGGGAAGCTCGCTGGTGAGCAAGAGGGCATCGTAGCCGCGGCTGCGCATGTGCGTTGCCACCTGCTCGAGGGCGTAGGTAGCGGTTTCGCGCAGGTAGGTATCCATCTCCTGCTTGGAAGGGAAGGTATTGGCGCGGTCCAGGCGATTCTTCCAGAGGTTGGAATCCGAAGGCTCGCGCTCGGTACGGGAGGAAATCACGCCGTGCATAGCGGTGGTGCGGGCCTCGCGCTGGACGTTTTCCAGGCGCAGGGACTTCCACAGGGAGAACATGATGAGGTAGACCACGAACGCGAAGGGCAGGCCCATCACGACGGTCGCGGATTGCACGGTGGCGATGCCGTCGATCTGCAGCAGAGCCAAGGTCAGCGCGCCTACGGTCACGGACCAAAAGATGCGCAGCCAGCGCGCGCCATCTTGGCGGTTATCGGTAATGCGGGAGGTGAAGTTGGACATCACCAGCGCACCGGAGTCGGCCGAGGTGATGTAGAGCAGCAGGCCAATGAAGGTGGTCAAGAAGATGACGATGCCGGAGCCTGGGAACTCGTGCAGCATGTCATAGAAGCCCTGTTCCGGCACGTTGATCGCGTTTTCGGCGAACTCGGGGTAGTCACCGGAGCGGACCATGTCCAGGGCGGTATTACCGAAGAAGGACATCCACATCAGGATGAACAGGAACGGGAAGGTCAGGGTGCCAAAGATGAACTGGCGCAAGGTGCGGCCGCGGGAGATGCGGGCCAGGAAGAGGCCGACGAAGGTAGCCCAGGCAATCCACCACGCCCAGAAGAAGAGGGTCCAGGACTGCATCCAGGTATCCACGTTGGCTTGGTCATCGGCAAAGGCGAAGGTTTCCATGGTCCAAGATGGGAACTTCGAGACATAGTCACCGATATTGGTCACGATGGCATCGAAGAGGTAGGCGGTCTTGCCAAAGACCACGACGTAGATCATCAGTGCAATGGCCAGGTAGACGTTCAGCTCGGAGAGGAAGCGAATGCCCTTATCGACGCCGGATACGGCCGACAACGTTGCAATGGCCACGGCGATGATAATGAGGGCGGACTGCAGTCCAAGGCCCTGCTCGATGCCGAAGATGAGGTGGAAGCCGTAGGACAGCTGCACCACACCGATGCCCAGGGAGGCGGTCACACCAAAGACGGTGCCCAGCATGGCAGCGATGTCCACCGCGGAGCCGATGGGGCCGTGTACGCGCTTGCCGATGAGCGGGTAGAGCGCGGAGCGGATAGCTAGCGGCATATTGAGGCGGTAGGCAAAATAACCGAAGGCCATGCCCATCAGGGCGTAAAGAGCCCAGCCGGTCAGGCCATAGTGGAACATGGCGTAGACCACGGCTTCCTTGGCGGCCTCCATGGTCTCGCCGTCACCGACCGGTGGCTGCATATACATGGTGACCGGCTCGGCCACGGCGAAGAACATGAGGTCCACGCCGATGCCGGCGGCAAAGAGCATGGATGCCCAGGAGAAAGTATTGAATTTCGGCCGCGAGTGGTCCGGTCCGAGGCGAATATTGCCGGCATTGGAAAAGGCAATATAGAGCACGAAGACCACGGCGATGGTGGCGGTAAGAACGTAGAACCAGCCGAGGTTGGTGCCGATCCATCCGGTGACGCTGGCGAGGGTCTCTGCCGCGGAATCGCGGCCGAGCCCGGCATAGAGCGCCATGGCAATAATGAGGACGCCGGAGATGATAAATACCGGCCAGTTTGTCTTGGGAGCAGGAACCTGATCCGCGCCTACGGCGTCGCCGGTTTCGGCCTTATAGCTGCCGACGAGAGCGCGAACTTGGTAGCGCGGGCTGCGCTTTTTGGTCTCCCCGGACGGGGTTGCGAGAGAGGTGCTTTTACCCCCTTCTTGGGGGCTTTTACTTGAAGTGTGAGACTCCTCAGGATCGTGAGGGTCTAAGTTAGCCATCTACTTCTCCTATTGTTGGTTGGTTTGGGCCGAATCTTTCGCACGGGTGCCCCAAAATGCTCACAAGATCGCAGGGAGAGATAGGTGAGTGAAATGAATCATATTCGGGCGAACTATGCGCAAAGACTTCGGATTTCATCTCCAGAGTCATCCATCCGGATAAGGTAAATATACATTAAGATGGGCAAACTTCTAGAGGGGTGTGTACTCTGGAGGTAGTGCCCGCACATAAGGCGATGTGAATAAATACAGACTTTTGTATAAATTACAATATTTTCACTTCCGGTGGGGCAATCTTGACATGTGAAATATTTCACAGAAAGAAGGGGATTTATGGGTTTTATGGACAAGCTGACCAAGAAGCGTTCCGCTAAAAAGGTCACCGATGAAGTAAGCGACGTAGTCGTCGTTGGCGGTGGCTCCGCAGGCTCCGTCATCGCCGCACGCCTGACCGAAGACAAGAACACCCGCGTGCTGGTCCTTGAGGCTGGCCGCCCAGATTCCCTGTGGGATCTGTTCATTCACATGCCATCCGGTTTCTCTTTCCCAATCGGTGCAAAGAACTATGACTGGATGTACGAGTCCGATCCGGAGCCGGAGATGAACGGCCGCCGCGTCTACCATGCCCGCGGCAAGGTTCTCGGCGGATCTTCTTCCATCAACGGCATGATCTACCAGCGCGGTAACCCGATGGACTATGAGAAGTGGGGCCAGAACCCGGGCATGGAGAACTGGGACTTCGCCCACTGCCTGCCGTACTTCAACCGCATGGAAACCGCCGCTGCGGCCGAGCCGAACGATCCGCGCCGTGGCCACGATGGCCCGCTCTACCTCTCCCGCGGTCCGGCTACCTCCGAGCTCTTCCAGGCCCTGTTCAAGTCCGTGCAGGAAGCCGGCTACAACCTGACCAATGACGTCAATGGTTACCGCCAGGAAGGCTTCGCTCCGTTCGACCGCAATATTAAGAACGGCAAGCGTTGGTCCGCTGCCCGTGCCTACCTCTACCCCAATATGGATCGCGAGAACCTCGAGATCCGCACCCGCGCTTTCACCACCAAGATCCTCTTCGAGGGCCAGAAGGCCGTTGGCGTCGAGTACGAGTGGCAGGGCGGCGTGCACCGCGTTTATGCCGAGAAGATCGTGCTGTCCGCCGGTGCCATTAACACCCCGCAGCTGCTGGAAATCTCCGGCATTGGTGACCGTGAGATTCTGGAGAAGCACGGAATTGACGTCGTCAAGCACCTGCCAGGTGTGGGCGAGAACCTGCAGGACCATCTCGAGGTCTACATCCAGTATGAGACCACCAAGTCGACCGCGTCCTCCCAGCCTTACCTGGATAAGTGGCGCTGGCCGTTCATGGGCCTTCAGTGGCTGCTGACCCACAAGGGCCCGGTTGCTACCTCCCACTTCGAGGGCGGCGGCTTCGTGCGCTCCAATGAGAATGAGGATTACCCGAACCTCATGTTCCACTTCTTGCCGATGGCCGTGCGTTACGACGGCCAGAAGGCGGACGTCAAGCACGGCTTCCAGTGGCACGTCGGCCCGATGTTCTCCGATACCAAGGGCCACGTTCACATCAAGAGCGCCGATATCCACGACAAGCCGTCCATCCTCTTCAACTACCTGAAGACCGATCAGGACCGCCGCGAGTGGGTAGAGGCCGTACGCGTTGCCCGCTCCCTGCTGGATACCAAGGCTATGGAAGAGGTAGGCGCCCGCGAGTTCAGCCCGGGCGTGGATGTACAGACCGACGAGGAAATCCTGGAGTGGGTCCGCAACGATGGCGAGACCGCGCTGCACCCATCGTGCACCGCCAAGATGGGCGCGGAGTCCGATGCTATGGCCGTGGTTAACCCAGACACCATGGGTGTATGGGGCGTCGAAGGCCTCTACATTGCGGATGCCTCCGTCTTCCCGTCCGTGACCAACGGCAATATCTACGCCCCAACCATGATGGTGGGCGAGAAGGCTGCCGACCTCATCGCCGGCCGTACCCCGCTCGAGCCAAACCACGCCGAGTGGTACAAGGCCAAGCAGGATATGCCGCTCTACGCTGAGGGCGAAGCAGTCCGCGATCACAAGCACTCCATCCAGGGTGCTGACCACTAAGTAGCCTCCCGCTGGATTGCTCTAGCGCCGCGTTTCCCGTCCCTGGGAGCGCGGCGCTTTTGCTTGCCGACGTCCCCTTTCTTCCCCCACCGGACACCTCTCCGCTAGGCCAGAACCATGGTTTAATCGTCGGGCAAGGAATCAGATCCGGTGGAGTGAACTGCCAGAGAAAGGGGGACATTGATGCTCAGCATTATCGCTTTAGTCATTAGCGTCGTTTTCGCCGTTGCCGTTATTAAAAAGCTCGATGACATCGATGCGCACTTAAAGGAGCTACTCGCCTCGCGCGAAGATGGCGAAACACCGCGTTAATCGTGCGGGTGGCTAAGGAGACAGTGGACGAATTTCGAATTAACCAACTGCAAAAGGCCTATACCGACCGTGAAATGCAATTTTCCTGCGATGCAGCTTGAAGGGCTATGGCTTCGTAGATCAAAGTGGTTTCCAAGCAGCAGTTCCAGTACTTCGTACGCAGGGTAGCCAACACTGCCGACTTCAAGGAAGTATCATTCCCGGATACCAGCGAAAAGAGTTAGTCATTTGGCTATTAGAAAGCTTCGCTACGTGTGGTTCGACCCGTACGCAATGTCCGTGAGTGTCTAGCCCTAGATGGAGAACCTGGTGTCAGTGTCGCTGGTCGCACCTACGCCGCCGTCATGTCTGCCGACACCCTGTTCATCACCATCCCCACAGGGGTGGGTGTGGACATCCACGTGAAGATTCTGGAGAACTTCGCCGCCCACGTCCCCCGCGTTGGGTTGGCAGCCGAACCGCGAAGGACCAGTCATCGGCTATCCCATCGACTAATCCTTGCAGGTGGCAGGACTTTCGCGTGACTGTTAGTTCAGCCCCCTTTTAAATAGTTCATCGCATACTGTATAATTCAGCGCATGCTGACTATTGCTTCGCGCCTCGACGTCATGAACCGGCTCGGCCGGGCCATGGCTGATCCGACGCGCTCCCGAATCCTGCTAACCCTACTAGACGGTCCGAGCTACCCGGCCGTGCTCGCGCAAAGCTTGGATCTGACCCGCTCGAACGTCTCGAACCACCTATCCTGCCTGCGCGATTGTGGCATTGTCGTCGCTGAACCGGAGGGCCGCAAGACCCGCTACGAAATCGCCGATCCCCACCTCGCGGCAGCGCTCGAAGCGCTGGTCCACGCGACGCTGGCCGTCGACGAGAATGCCCCCTGTATCGACACTGAGTGCTCGGTGCCCGACTGCGGCGAGAAAGGAACGGACGCATGAGTTCAGCATGTGGATGCGAACACGAACCTGCTACGGAGATTGACGAGCTCGATCGGCCATGGTGGAAGGACCCTGAGCTACTGCTGCCGATCTTCTCCGGCGTAGCCCTCATAACAGGACTGGCGCTGGACTGGTCCGACTTGGAGACGCCCGCGACGGTACTGTATTGGGTTGGCCTGCTGTTGGGTGCTTACACGTTCGCGCCTGGAGCGATCCGGAACCTTGTCACGAAGCGCAAGCTCGGCATTGGCTTGCTAATGACGATCAGCGCGGTCGGCGCGGTGCTCCTCGGATTCGTCGGAGAGGCCGCGGCGCTAGCGTTCCTGTACTCGATCGCCGAGGCACTGGAAGACAAGGCGATGGACCGGGCCCAAGGCGGACTGCGGGCACTGTTGAAGCTGGTACCGCAGACCGCGACGGTGCTGCGCGACGGCACAGCGGCCGAGGTCGTAGCGAAGGACCTCGAGGTTGGCGAGCTAATGCTCGTGCGCCCCGGGGAGCGGATCGCCACGGACGGCATCATTCGGTCCGGGCGCTCCAGCCTTGACACCTCAGCGATCACCGGAGAATCCATTCCGGAGGAGGTTGCGCCCGGCGACGAAGTGGCTGCGGGAGCGATCAACTCCGCCGGGGTGCTGGAGGTCGAGACGACCGCAGCCGGGACGGACAACTCGCTGACCACACTCGTGGACCTAGTCGAGCAAGCGCAGGCGGAAAAGGGTGACCGCGCCCGGATCGCCGACCGGATTGCCCAACCCCTAGTGCCCGGGGTGATGATCCTGGCGGTGCTGGTCGGCGTTATCGGCTCGCTGCTGGGCGACCCTGAGACGTGGATCACCCGTGCGCTGGTAGTCCTGGTCGCAGCGTCACCGTGCGCGCTGGCAATCTCCGTGCCGCTGACGGTCGTGGCCGCGATCGGCGCGGCCAGCCAGTTCGGAGTGGTCATCAAGTCCGGCGCGGCGTTCGAGCGACTCGGCGGCATCCGTCACCTGGCAGTGGACAAAACCGGAACCCTTACCCGCAACCAGCCTGAGGTTACCGGAGTGGTTCCGGCAGACGCATTCGATCAGACGCAGGTGCTTTCCTTCGCGGCGGCAGTTGAGCAGCAATCGACACACCCCCTCGCCGCGGCGATCGCGGCAGCGGGGCCCGAAGCGCCCACCGCCTCGGACATCAGCGAGGAAGCTGGGCATGGCATCGGCGGCACCGTCGAAGGCCGACGGGTGCTGGTGGGCAGCCCCCGATGGATCGACGCCGGGCCACTGAAAGCAGACGTTGAGCGCATGGAGTCCGAGGGCCAGACCTGCGTCCTGGTCACCGTCGATGACGCTCTCGCCGGGGCGATCGGGGTCCGCGACGAGTTGCGGCCCGAGGTGCCCGAAGCCGTGCAGGCCCTGCACGCCAACGACGTGGAAGTAAGCATGCTCACCGGCGACAACACTCGCACCGCCCGGGCGCTGGCTGGAATCGCCGGAATCAACGACGTGCGCGCCGAGCTGCGCCCTGAGGACAAGGCAAGCATCGTCGCCGAATTCTCCTCCAAGACGCCGACGGCGATGATCGGCGACGGCATCAATGACGCGCCGGCACTGGCGGGCGCGACGGTGGGCATAGCGATGGGAGCGACCGGCTCAGACGCCGCGATCGAGTCCGCTGACGTCGCTTTCACCGGCCACGACCTCCGGCTAATCCCGAAGGCGCTGCAGCACGCCCGCCGAGGAAGCCGGATCATCAACCAGAACATCGTGCTGTCTCTGGCCATCATCATCGTGTTGATGCCACTGGCGATCAGCGGCGTGCTGGGTCTGGCCGCCGTCGTGTTGGTTCACGAGGTCGCCGAAGTGATCGTGATCTTGAACGGCCTGCGGGCTGCGCAAGCGAAGCGCTGAGGCTGTGACCGGCAAGTCTCATAAGGCTTAAACCACACGCCGAGCGGACACACCTTGGGCCAGGAACGTCATTCGAGTTCACGGTCCATCTCCATGGAATCGGGATCGTACCCGGTGGCTTGTCCGTTCTCGGTGCGTGTGGGCACGGGGGCTGTGGGCGAGCCACCACCCGGCACGTGCCCCAGCCGGTCAAGGGCCCCCGAGCGCTCCGCGTCTCCAGCGCAGATCGTGGAAGGATCGAACTTGCTCAGGGACCAAGCGTCACTGCGAGACTCTTTTTGTCCCGCAACTTGAATAGTTCAGCGGCCTTGATACCGCGGACATCCATTCGGAGTGCTGCCGAGTCTCGTCGACACAGCCCGCGACTACCTGGGCAGTGTGTTTACAAAGGACCCCACCCTCATCAGCGTTGCTGAGCCCTCGCCGTTCCAGTTGCCGTAACCGACTAGATGCAGATTCTTCGGCGCAGTTTTCGCGCAGTTTATTCGCCCCGATATGTCGCCCACTTGGACCGTTGCGGTGGCGGTAATCCTCGTGGCGATGTCCGTGACGTGGTTTTCTACTTTTGCACTCATTGTGCGCGCGGCATCGTGCTGGATCGCGCATCATTCCGCGGCCATCGATATCGTTTCTGGTCTAATCTTTGCGGTGCTGGGACTCGTTATGGTCGTGGAGGGCGCTATCGAGCTCTTCGGTTAGTACAGGTGGTGGATTTCTATAAAAGAGTTGATATAGGAGCTACCTACATCACAGAACTTACCTGTTTCGCTGCAGGTGAGAGGGTTCTTATAGTGGCATGTGTTAATCCAATCGTATGCGAGTATGGAGGTGTTAGGTGGCTATTAGCGCCCTGGTGACCTTAATGGGCGTGTGGTTCGCGGCGATGGCCTCGCCGGGCCCAGACGTAGTGCAAATCATTCGCTTAGGTGCGCGCTCTACGCGCGCAGCCGTATGGGCGGCGCTTGGTAGTACCACCGGCCTTACCATTTGGACCGTGGCCTCCTTGGCGGGGCTATCCGCGCTGATTTCCGCGCACCCTGGCATCCTCGTGGCGCTGCAGGTTCTCGGTGGTTGTTACCTGCTGTGGATGGCCTATACCGCCATTACCGGTGGCATCAAGGAGCGCCGCGCGCCCGCAACCGTAGTGGGCACCGAAACCCGCGTCCCGCAGCCGCGCGGGTTTACGCCGGACGGCATTATCAAGGCGGCCACCGCCTATCGCATGGGATTCATCTGCGATCTCTCGAACCCCAAGGTGGTCATTTTCTTCGGCGCCATCTTTGCCAATTTCATTGATCCCGGCATGGGCATTGGCGCCAATCTCATGGTGGGTGCCGTATTGATTTTGGAAAGCCTCGTGCTCTTTGTGGGCGTGGCTTTGAGCACCCGCGCGGTATCGAAGTGGATGGCCAAAAATTCCGCGTGGGTGGATATTGTCAGCGGCGTGGTCTTCTTGCTGCTGGGTGTCATCATCCTTTTTGAAGGAGTGCGTGGCCTTATAGCCATGTAATCTGGGTCCATGATTTTTACCACTACTAATACCGTTGATGGTTATGAGATTACGGACTATATCCGCATTATCGCCGGGGAGACCGTCATCGGTATTAATATGCTGAAGGATTTCGGGGCATCCCTCCGCAATATCACCGGTGGGCGCTCCGCTGGATACGAAAGCGAAGCCATCAAGGCGCGCGAGGCGGCACTCGATGAGCTGTGGCGCCGCGGGCAGGAGCTCGGGGCCGATGGCGTGGTGGGCATCGCCTTTGATTATTCGCCCATGGGCACCTCGAATGACATGCTGATGGTCACGGCCACCGGCACGGCAGTGAAGCTGCGCGCCCGTGACTAAGGTAGGCAAGAAAACACTGGCTCTATGCGCTGGGTTATGCGCGGCCGCCGGGCTCATGGCAGGGTGCGAGGAAGAACCGCCGCGGCCGGGCAGCGTGCCTAATGAATCGCACGGCGCGGCCGATAGCTATATCACCACGCTGCCGGACCAAGGCACAACCGCCAATGGCCAGTACCAGATCATTAACCTGCGCAATGACCGCAGCTTTGTGGTCCACGTGCCGTTTAAAGCGGATAAGCACCACCGCCTGCCCGTGGTCGTGGCAATGCACGGCTATGAGATGGACGCCGGCAATATGTTCAAAGGCACCGACTTATCCCAAGGCGATGCCATTACCGTCTTTGTCCAAGGCGCGGGCAAGGCATGGGCGCCGGCACCGTATGCGGTAACCAGCTTGGACGATGACCTCAAATACGTCGATGACACCATCGATTTCGTCCGCCGTCATTATCCCGCCTCTGAGACCACCTATGGCGTGGGCTTTTCCAATGGTGGCGGGTTTGCCCGCGCGGTGACTTGCAAGCGGCCGGGCCTATTCGAGGCGGTGGCGACGGTCTCGGCGGCCAAGTATGACCGCGTGGAAAAGGACTGTGCCAGCGAGCCCACCGATTACCTGGATATTCACGGCACTGAGGACGTGCTCATGAATTACGATGGCGGGCACCAGCACGGCGCGCACTACCGCTCGGTAAAGCAATCGCTGCGCGGGATTGCCAGGGAGAATGGGTGTAACCCGTTTCCAAAGAGGCGTCGGAAAGAAGCGGTGGAGCACTTTACCTGGCGGGTATGTGATGCGCGCACCGAGCAATACACCATCCACGGTGGCACGCACACGTGGAATGGCGGGGCCACGGACCATTCCGGTCTGGTCAGGGCGGAGTGGACCACCGATACGGTCCTGGATTTCTTCCATATCGCCCACCCGTAGCTATAGCCGCGCGCGGGCTGGGTAAGCTGGGCGGCATGCTAGACATTCCTATCAACGGCGACTCCATCAAATTGGGCCAGTTCATCAAGCTGGCCAGCTTGGTGGCTACCGGCGGCGAGGCTAAAGAGCTCATCGCAGAAGGCGTGGTCACGGTCAATGGCGAACCCGAAACGCGCCGGGGTGCCATGCTCCACCCAGGCGACGAGGTGTGCATCGAGGATGCTTGCGCGCGCGTGGGCGAGCCGGATGATGACGATGACTACTTTGATGAAGCCACGGCCGACGATGACTTTGATCCGGAAAAGTGGAGGAATATGTAGATGCCAGCATTCGAAGCTGAAGTGGGCATGCCCTACTGGATTGACCTGACCACCTCGGACCCGCGCAAGTCCGCACACTTTTACGAGCAGGTGCTGGGCTGGGAAATTTCCGCCGAGTCCGGCGAAGATAATCCGTACCAGATGGCGCGCCTGCAAGGGCTGCCCATCGCTGGGCTGATCCCGCAGCCGGAGGAGGCCCCCATGCCGGATACGTGGGTGACCTACTTCCTGTCCAAGGACATCGCGGGCGATTGCCAGCGCGCACAGAACCTGGGTGGGCGCGTTTTGGTGGAGCCGCAGCAGGTGCAGCTGGGGCACATGGCCCTGCTTGTCGACGCCGCCGGGGGAATGTTTGGCCTCATCCAACCCGCCGGCCCGGAGCACTTCGTGGCTGCCGGCGAGCCCGGCACCCCGGTCTGGCACGAGCTCACCGCTACCTCGGGCTTCCAGAGCGCGATGGATTTTTATGGCGAGCTATTCAACTGGGAAATCCGCGCCATGCAGTCCGAGGATGAGAACTTTATCTACGCCACCGCGGAAGAAGACGGTGCGCCGTTTGCCGGCCTGTGGAACGCCGAGGGGCAGTTCCCGCCGCAGGTCCCGAGCTTCTGGCAGACCTACCTGGGCGTGCGCGATATCGACGCCGCTGCGAAGAAGGCCGTGGACTTAGGCGGCGAGGTCATCCGCGAACCGTGGGATTCGCCCTTCGGCCGCATGTGCCTTTTGGCCGATTCCACCGGTGCAACCATCACCCTCACCGAGGTCGAAGACGCCCCCGAAGAAGAGCCCACCGAGTCGGATGATGTGCTGGGCCTCGACCCGCAATAATTGCGATGAGTGAATCGCCACTGGTCAAGCGCGTATTGGCGGTTGTTGCCGTGATTCCGCCCGGCAACGTCACCTCCTATGGTGAGGTGGCCAAAGTGGCCGGCTGCGGTGCGCGCAACGTCGGTACCGTACTAAAACGCCACGGTGCCGGCGCTGCATGGTGGCGCGTGGTCCGCGCCGATGGTGCCTCCCACGATCCCGCCCGCGCCGCGGAGTTCTGGGATCGCGAGGCCATCGCGCACGCCAACGGCCGCGTTAAAATGCACGAGCACGGAATCGACGCCCGCGAATTACGGGAGTTGATGGAGTGAGGGCCTGGGTCATTCTCTTTCTCGCGATTGCCAGCGAAGTCGTGGGCACCGTCGCGCTGAAATTCGCCGTAGAGCATGTCTGGATCTACGGCGTGGCCGCCTTCTGCTTCATCCTTGCTTTTGTGCTCCTGCACCGCGTAATGCAAGAAGGAGTCAACGTGGGCGTGGCCTACGGTCTCTGGGCATCCGGCGGGGTCATTTCCACTGCTCTACTTTCCGCCGCGCTATTTGGCGAGCCGCTCGGCGCGGTAAAACTCGCCGGCATCGCGCTCATTATGGGCGGCGTCTTCTGCGTGGAAATGGGCGCGAAACCAGACGTGGATCAAGACCACACTGTGGAGGTGGCTCCACAGTGATTTGGTTTCTTCTCTTCTTGGCCACCGCCATCGAGGTTTCCGGCACGCTGTGCCTGCGCATGTCCGCAGTGACTGGGCGCCGCTTCTGGGTGGTGCTCGTCGCCCTGTGTTATGTCTCTGCCTACGGCTTCTTGGCGCTTGTGCTCAAGGCCGGCATGGATTTGGGCGTGGCATATGGCATCTGGGCGGCTACGGGCGTTGCGCTTACCGCCATTGCCTCGTATCTCCTGTTCAAGGAGCCGTTTACTTGGTTAAAATCTCTGGGCGTGGTGCTCATTGTCGGGGGAGTGCTGCTCGTAGAAACCGGGGCGTAGCACTGACAAAACAAGCACGTTTCGTCTCTCACGGAGCATGAAAAGGGGCGAAACGCGCTTGTTGTGCAGAGTGGTCGGTGGCTTTAGCGGATGTAGGCGAGGGCATCGTCGGCAGTGCTGTGGCTATAGCTCTCATCGGACCTGGCGAGCTTATTGCCGCGCAGCACCAGCCAGATGCTCAGCGGGTAGAGGATAAGCGCTACCGTGACGGCCTGGATAATGGCGGCCACCTCGGAATCGTGCAGGTAGTTCCAGCAAAAATGCAGGAGGAAAGCGGCGGCTAGGCAGCCGAGAAAGACGCCGAGGCGCCACCACAGCGGCTTGGCGCCGGCATAGAGCGCCCAGCCGATGCCCCAACCAGCCAGTGCGGTGAGCAAGACGTGTAGGCCAGGGCCGGCTACAAGGCGCAGACCCCACATCTCAAATAGGCCCTGAATATCGCTATCGGGGTGCATGGTGGCGCCCATGGCGCCGTAGAGGATGTTTTCGCAGGCCTCGAAGCCTAGGCCCACCACTGCGCCCACCATCCAGCCATGCCATGGGCGGTTGAGCTGACGGAAGGACATGAGCACGAAGATAACGCCGGTGGCCTTGGAGATTTCCTCTGGGTAGGCCCCGCTCCAGGACATCATGGCATCCACCCAGCCGGTGCCGATGGCAAGCTGCATGACAGGACCGGAGCTGATAAGCGCTAGGGTTACGGCCACCCCGCCGCCCCAAAGGAAAGCCAGTAGGGCCCACAGGCGTGCCGGGCGGGCCCACATGGGGCTGCGCTGCAGCAGGAAGATGACCAGCGCCACGAGAACGGCGGCGATGAGCAGGCTGAGCAGGCCCATCAGGGGAGAGATCAAAAATGTGCTCAGCGTCTGGAAAAAGAAGGCGATGAGGCCAATGCCGGAGAGGATCCACAGTGTGGTGCGAAAGAGCTTGGACATCTAGTACATCAACTCCCCGGAGAAGTCAGCGAATTCTGCATCGGCCGCAGCGGGCAGATCCTCTTGGCCGAAGGCATGCCAGATGCGGGAGGTGGTGGCCCGGGCCTGATCGCCCTTGCCGGTCACGGTGACCACCCAATCCTTGTTTTCGTCTTCGCCGGTGCCGTCGAGGGAGAGGGCGGCGGTGGAGGAGGGGGCGTCGGCAAGCAGGAGTGCTCCATTCGTGCCGTCGAAGGTAGGGGCATCGGCCGGCAAGGGTGCCATGGTTAGGGCGCGGACCATGCGGCGCAAGGTGGTGGCATCGTCCTTGGCATCCTCGGTGAGGGTGGCCTGTACGCTGACATCGCCGCAGTTCCAGCCGATGCTGGCGAGGGATTCATAGTCGCGCTCGCAGTAGAGATCGGGAACGTCAATCTCCCAATCCTGGCTAGGCTCGGTCAGGGTGACCTGCTCGACGTCCGCGGAGGAATCCGCCAGTGCCGCCTGCACAATTGTGGGCAAAGCGAGAACCACCGCCACGAACGCAATAACGGCGAGGAAAAGGCGCCGCGGATGCGCTGGAGGAAAGCGATAAAATTCCATAGCCCACACCTTATCTTGCTGCTTTGACCTAGAGTGGCAGGCATGAAAGATCTTTATCAACTAGTCAATGGACCCTGGCTGGAAAACCACGTCATTCCCGATGATCGCGGCGTGGACGGCACTTTCCACGCGCTGCGCGACGAAGCCGAAGAACTCGTCCATGAGATCGTGGACAAGGACACCGGCCGCCCGGGCAACCTCTATGCCTCCTTTATGGATACCGAGGGAGTCAACGCGGCCGGCATGGCTCCATTGGATGCGGATCTGGACCGCCTGAGCGCGGCCGACCCAGAGGAACTGGCACAGCGCCTGGGTGAACTTGAGCGCACCGGAGTTGGCTCCCCGGTGACCTTCTGGGTATCCAAGGACTCCGGTTCCGAGGACGCCATTGCTTATGTCATTCAATCCGGCCTGGGCCTGCCGGATGAGGCTTATTACCGCGAGGAAGCCCACGCGGAAATGCTGAGCGCTTATGAAAAGCACGTGGCCGAAATGCTGGAGTTCCTTGACCCAGCCCGCCTCTTTGGCCTGGGCGCCGAGGTAGCAGCCCACCGCATCGTCAGCTTGGAAAAGGAGCTGGCCGCTGGCCATTGGGATGTGGTCTCCACCCGCGATGCGGTCAAGACCTATAACCCGTGCGAGTTTAGCGAGCTGCCCACCATGACCCGCGCTTTGCTCTCCGGCGGCAACCTGCCAGAGCACCGCGTGGTCAATATGATGCCGTCTTATCTCGAGCACTTTGAGAGCCTCTTTACCTCCGAGCGCATGGCCGATTGGCAGCTGTGGGCCACTTGGCACATCCTGCGCTCCCGCGCGGCTATGCTGCCCGAGGAAGTAGGCGCGAAGAACTTCGAGTTCTATGGCACCAAGCTCTCCGGCGCTACCCAGCAGCGCGACCGCTGGAAGCGCGCCGTGGGCTTGGCCGAATCCCTCGTGGGCGAAGAGATTGGCCAAGTATTCGTGGAAAAGTACTTCCCGGCCTCCTCCAAGCGTGAGATGGATGAGCTGGTGGACTACCTCATCGCCGCCTACCGCGAGCGCATCTCTCAGCTGGAGTGGATGACGCCGGCCACCCGCGAGCGCGCGCTGGAAAAGCTCTCCCAGTTCAAGGCCAAGATTGGCTTCCCGGATTCCTGGCGTGATTACTCTGGCCTCGAGGTCTCCGCTAAGGGCGCAGACCTGCTGGCTAATGCCCGCGCCGGCTCCGCTTTCTCCCATGACTTTGAGCTGGCCAAGATTGGCAAGCCAGCTGACCGTAATGAGTGGGTGACCACCCCGCAGACGGTCAACGCCTTTTATAACCCAGTGGTCAATGACATCACCTTCCCGGCAGCTATCCTGCGCCCGCCGTTCTATAACCCAGAGGCCGATGCCGCAGAAAACTTTGGCGCCATCGGTGCCGTCATCGGCCACGAGATTGGTCATGGCTTTGATGATCAGGGCTCGCAGTTTGACGGCCAGGGCAACCTGAATTCCTGGTGGTCCGATGAGGACCGCGCCGCCTTTGAAAAGCTCACCGCCAAGCTGGTGGAGCAATTCAACGGCCAAGTGCCGACGGTGCTCAAGGAAGCCGGCATCGAATCCACCGGTGTAAATGGCAGCTTCACCCTGGGTGAAAATATCGGTGACCTAGGCGGTTTGGGTATCGCTGTGGTGGCTTTCAAGAACTACTGCGCCGATAAGGGCATTGACCTGCAGGGCAAGGAGGAGAAGTTCGAGGTAGATGGAGCCGAGCCAGAGCTGGCCGAGCACACCTACAACGGCCTACAACGCTTCTTCCTCGCCTGGGCCCGCGTATGGCGCACCGCCATCCGCCCGGAGATGGCCACCCAGTACCTGGCCATTGATCCGCACTCGCCGGCGGAGTTCCGCTGCAACCTCATTGCGGCCAATATCGCGGAGTTCTACGAGGCCTTTGAGATTGCAGAGGATTCTGCCATGTATATTGCGCCGGAGGATCGCGTCACCATTTGGTAGCTCTTTCCGCCGGTAGGCGGTGCGCGTAGGCTCGGTGACATGACTAACGCAGACGCTAACCAGGACCCGCACCGCCCGCTGGAGCCCGGCCAGGAATGGCACATCGGCGGCCAGGATCGCCAGATGGAGGAAAAGGAACAGCTCGAGCAACTCGTTGCCTATATCGATGCCCACTATGACACCCCGGATTTCCGCCCGCCGTGGGCCGGGGGCGGCTCCCCTGAGGCGGACCAATATTGCGCGCTCTTGCCGGATCGCATTACCCATGCGGCAATGATGGTGCTCGGTACTGCGGTGGACCATGCGCTACCGGGCACTGCGTACACGGAGGGCATTAGCGTAGAAGACTCCGAGGTGGGCGCCATCTTCCAGCCCACAAAGCCAACCGGCCGGTGGGCTGTCTCGCTGCATTCGGGCGGTTGGTGGCGCGGTGACGGTCAGGCGTTGGAGATGCAGTGGCGCCCCGAGGTAGCCGCCGCCGCGCAGCTATCCGGCACCACCATTATTGACGTGGATTATCCGCTCGCTCCCGAGCACACCGTGGCAGAGATGGTCAGTGCAGTGCAGCAGGCCATCGACTATGCCCGCGCGCAGGGCGCTTCTAGCGTTACTACCTGGGGGTATTCTTCCGGCGGGGCCCTGGCGGCGCTCGTGCCTGCCGACGGCCTCCTGCTCACCTTCCCCGATTTCGGCGCCCTTGCACATCTGCCGGAGGAGCTGCGCGCCGGATACGAAATCCCGGCGGACCTATCTGAGCTAAGTCCGCACACCTTCGTGCAAACCGCAACCGAGGATGAGATTGCCGCGCGCGTTTGCGTGCCCGGTGCCGTTGCGCGCGATTATGTTTCCACCCACCGCGTATCTACCCCGGCGGTGGCCCGGCAGCGCGTGCGAGATGCGGCCACGTTCCTGGCAGGCGAGCTAGAAAAATAACAATTCCCTGGAGGTTCCATGCTAAAAAGGAACTAGTTTCAATAGGAGTGCGACTAGTTCCGCATGACCATATCCACTCATGGCGCGCTATCGCGCCTGCATAAATTCGCCGGCGTAATCATTGCGCCCTTCCTCATAGTCGCAGCATTAAGCGGGTTTCTCTATGCCTTGGCACCCACCTTTGAACCGTGGATTTACCACGATGAGGTAACCGCCACCGCGCAAGGCAGCCCGCGCAGCCTCGATGAACAGATTGCCGCCGCCCAGCGCCAGCACCCGGACGGGGACGTAGTTCGAGTCGAGCCTTCCGAAGATCCGCAGGAGACCACCCGCGTGCTTTTCGACGACCCCACCGCCCCCAACTCCAGCTATAGCCGGGCCGTCTTTGTAGACCCGGTGGACCTACATATCACTGGCGAACTACAACAATATGGCGGCTCGCGGGCGCTACCTTTCCGCACGTGGGCCTCTAATGGTCACCGCACTTTGTGGCTAGGCGAGCCGGGCCGCCTCTATGCCGAACTTGCGGCCTCGTGGCTCGGCGCGCTGAGCATCCTCGGTTTGTACCTATGGCTCAAGCGTAAGCAAAGGAATAAGAAGCAGCCCTCCAAGGTGCTGGCGCTGCACGCCCGCGTGGGTGCCTGGTTGCTGCCGGGCTTCCTCTTCTTGACCGTTACTGGGCTGACATGGTCGCTGGTGGCGGGCACAAGTATTGGCAAGGTGCGTGAGGAACTCAATTGGAAGGAACCGTCCGTGGCGACCTCCGTTGCAGAAGCGGGGGCTAGTACCGGAGTGGGGGAGCATGCTGGGCATTCCGGCCACGCGGTTCACGCCGGGCACGCGGGGCACGCTAGGCATACGGGACACCACGATGCTGCAGAACTTGCCGGGGCCCAAACCGCATTATCGGCAGCTCGCAGCCAAGGACTGACCGGGGTTCTGGAAATGACCCCACCGGAAAAGCCAGGCGATGCGTGGGGTGTGCGCGAGGGTCGTGCAGCCTTCAAGCTGCGCAGCGATGCCGTAGCAGTGACCCCGAACGGGGAGGTCATCGACCGCATCAATTCTGCTGACTGGCCGCTTGCCGCACAGCTAACCTCGTGGCTCATCCAGTTGCACATGGGCACTCTTTTTGGCATCTATAGCCAGGTTGCATTGGCGGTACTCGCTCTGGGCTTGCTCGTGGTGAGCATTGCAGGCCTGTGGATGTGGTGGATAAAAGCGCGCCGCAGCCTTCCCGAGCTAAAATTTACCCCCGCCGTGCTGGCGGGGGTGGTGGCCTACTCGATCATCGCGCCTCTCTTTGGCGCTTCGCTGTTGCTCTTTTTCCTAGGCGATTGGATTGTGCGGTGCCTGCGCGCCCCGCAGCGAGGTCGGGGCGCGGCCGCAAGTGAGACTACTCTTCGCCCTCGGGGCGAATTTTCATCTCGGAGTCTTTCCACAGTCCGGAACGGGTAATGTCCTCATAATCAATCTCGGCTGGGACTGGGGCATTGCCCTGTGAATCGGTACGCAGCTCGTACTTTTCAATGGCACCCCAGTCGCGTGCCCAGTCATTATTGAGGTAGCTCGGGATCTCATAGGAGTAGTTGACCGCCTCCGCGGTGGACATGGCGCCACCGCCGGAGAAGGACTGGAAATCCGTCAGCGAGGTCTGTGCCGAGGAATCCGGCAAGATGCGGTATTCCGGGATTTCCGTGACGCCGGCGAAGTGGTCAAAGGTGCGCTGGCACGGGAATTGTAGGGCTACGGCCCAGTCCAGCAGCGCCGGGGTGTCCTTGGAGAACTGGTTATTGATGGTATCCAGCTCTGGGACGCGCGGCGGAGTAAAGGCCAGCCAGTCATCCTCATCGGTGGAGTCATCCGTTGCTACCAGGCGCACCACGTTGGCATCCTTTGGCAACTTATCCAGCGGCAGGCGCAGGTTGCGCCACTTTGGCGTGGCACCAACGGCGGAGAGTTCTTCCTCGCCGGTATTGGTGACCTTTCCGGAGTCATCGATGGTGCCGTACTCGAGGCTAAGCTCCATGCCTTCCTGCTCCACCCCGTTGACATCATGGTGGTAGATATTGCCGGCTGCGGACACGGCGAGCACAGGGGTATTGTCCTTGGCCTCTGGCAGGTTGTACCACTTGGTGGTTACCTCAGAGGTGGAGTCTTGCTCCTCCGAATAAGAGCCAAGTACCGGGACCTTGGTGTAATCCAGGTTGAACGGCAGGTGCATGGTAGAGCCATTGACGCCCTGGGTGCCGCGCACGCCGCCCTCCGAGGTATTGGTGGTTTCCTTGGATTTCTTGTCCTTTTTGTTTTGCTTATTCTTTGTCTCCTGGGAATCAGCGGAATCGCTGTTGCCGCCGGATTCGGTATCCGCGCCCGAGGTAGCGGTCTCCGCGCTATCGGAGGAGGAGTCGCTGGAGCCATCCGCGATGGCACCTACGGAGGCGGAGTTCTGGTTTTCCGGCTCGATGGATTCGGGGATGAAGTTTGGATCGAAGCCCTTGTGGGGCTCGTCCTGGTCCACCAGGGAATCGCCCAAGTCGCCGTCCACCGGGGTCAGGAAGGAGTCATTGGTATTGGTCTCCACCATGGTTTGATCCGCCAGCGCGCAGGTATTGCCGCGCAGGGAAGCCAGGTTGCCCTTGCCCACGGAGTAGGAATCCGCCTGGGAGACGGTGGCCTTGGCAAAGGAAGCACAAGAAAGGGCAACCACGATGGCGCAGGCAAGGGCGATAGGCGCGGACATGATTCCGGCCGAACGCGAGACCTTGGCGGCGGCATTCTTCTCAAATTCCGCCAGGGTTCCGGCCTCTTCCGCCTGGGACTTGCGGTAGCTATGGCGCAGGGACTGCACCACGCCGATGGCGAAGATGATAAGCGCGATGGCGAGCAGCACCTTATTGGCCTCGATGGCCTTGAATTGCACCGTGCGATCCCACCACGGAATGCCAAAGGAGGATACGTACCACCAAGCGTTCCAGCCGGCGAAGGATATAGCCAGCAAGAAGACCACCGCGGCGATGGCGAAGGTGCGAGCGCGCGGCGAGCGCAGCGCGAACTGGGAGAGCACCACGGCACCGAGGGCGGCGATGACACCGGCCACGCCGGCGTAGATGCCAAAGTGGTGGGTCCACTTGGTGGGGGTGAACATGAGGAAGAACATGGACAGCGCCACGATGATGAGCAGGCGCTGGGTCGGGCCGACGGCAGCACCAACGACGCGGCGGTCCTTGATAAAGGCCGCCACAATAAGCACCAGGCAGAAGAGCATGGTGAAGACCGCGAAGCGGCGGGTCAGCGAGCCATCCACGGATTCCTGGAAGAGGGTGGAGTAGCGCGCGTACTCCGCGTACCACGGCAAGGATGGGCCGACCTCGGAGCGCACGCGGGTGGACTCCAGCACGGTAGAGAGCGTCTGGTCACCAAAGGCGGCGACCATGATGGCGGTGCCAGCGCTCAGGAACGGCGCAATGAGCGAAAGCCAGCCGAGGGCGCCACCGCCCATGGACGGCACGCGCTCGGCCATGGCACGGAAGAGGTGTGGCAGGCTGACGAGGAAGACGCCCACGGCAAAAAGGCCGGTCGGCCCGGCGGCCAATGTGATGGTTGCGGCAATGGTGCCCACGGCCGCCGGAAGCAGGCGGCGGGTGGCAATGGCGCGCTCGAAGGAAGCCCAGGTAAACATCACGCCGAGCGCCACGATGGGCTCTGGGCGGGTGCCGTTGTTATACGGCAGCCAGAAGGCCAGGAACATCAGTGCTGCGGTCCAGTGGGCGACCCGACGGCCGTCGACAAGCTGGCCAAAGCGCGGCAGCATCTCGCGGGAAAGGATAAACCAGATGATGAGCCCGGAAATCAGGCCCGGCAGGCGCACGAAGACCGAGGCGGTAGAAATCTGGGAGAGTACGGCAACTAGGTCGTAATAGGGGGAGCCAAAGGGCGCCTCCGGCACGCCGTACCAGCGGTAGTAATTGGCCATGTAGGTCGCGTGATCGAAGACGCGGCTCATGGAGAAGATGAAGCCATCATCCGAGGTATTGGCGCCGAGGATGTACCAGAATCCCAAAATTGCGGCCACCACGCCATCGAGCGGGCGCACCTTCTTCCACGTCTCAGGCATGAAACCGAAGCGGCGTCCATCGAGGCGGTCGATGCGCCATAGGCAGAACAGGGACACGGCCACCATGGCGATGCCCAACCACATGGCAATGGTCTTGAGCAACGTCGGGGACGAGGTAAAGCGGGAGTTGATATCGACGTGGACATTGAGGCCGTCGTCAAGCAAGGCTTGCACGTCAGCCTTATCGTCGATTTCGGTATAAACGCCGGTGACCTGCGGGCGCAGATCCTCCTCGGTGGTCTTTTCATGCTCGCCCACGCTCACGGAGGTGGCATCGCCCGTAGCGGAAATTTCAATCCTGGCGTCCTTGGGGAGCTTGGCTACCTCTTGGGCGTTGAGGGTAAGCAGCACCTCATCCAAGGACACAACGGACAGGCCCTCGTCATTCGCACGGACGAAAAGGCCGCGGTTGGAGGCCTTCTTGGATTCCGGCGGGACGGTGCCGTAGACCATGGACTGGCCCTCGCGCAGTTCATCGACTGCGGAGATGGGGATGGTGGCCTTCAGGTCCTCTGGGGCGACGGAAATGAGCGGCGCGTTGATGGACTGCACGGAATCATGCTGCGGCCAATCATAAGAGGATTGGGTTTGGGTCACCGGCAGTAGCGGGGTCGCTACAAAACACAGGAAACCAATCAGCCCGGCAATGATTGCGGTCCACCGCAGGCCCGCGGGGGCGGCGGTGAAGCGGGAGCCGGCAGCGGCAGGTCGCGCTTGGGCGGTATTCGTAGTGAGGCTATCTGACACGGCGATTAGTTTACGTCAGATAACCCCTTCGGCCCGCGGGCACACCCTGCCGCAGGCGGGAAGTGTGGGTGAACTTACTTGGTGCGAACGGCTGTTACAAAGGGGCCGGTTTGCTGTAGCTCCCAGCCCTTGTCAAAGACATCGGCGTTGAAGAAGACCGCGCGGTAGCGAATATTCGGCTGGTTGGGATAGATATCTTCTGCCAGGTGGAACTTGAAACCATCGTCCTTATTTTCCAGGTCGCCGCGGAACATCATGACATCCGGACCGCGCCAGGGAGCAGAATCCAAGGCCTTGCGGAACTCCTCCGGCTGCATATCCCAGGAATCATTGGCCCAAGTTTCAATCTGCTCGTTGCGGGTGCTGAACTCGCCCAAGGGATTGGCGTAGTGGCTGGTAAAGGCGTTAAAGCCCCAGTAGGGGTAATAAGACATGAAGGTCTTTTCATCCGTGAGCACCACCGTCTCATCCGGCGTATAGCCCTGGTCCTGAATGAAGTTGTGAATATCCAGGTAGTAGTGGGCGGAATCGCTGGTGAAACGGTCCGCGCGTTCGCCATAGCCATCGGTATCGCTATAGGCGTGATCGATGGCGTCCTCGTTGGCCTCTGGAATCTGCTGCGCATAGAAGACGCCGGCCAAGGCTAAGACGATGCCAAAGACCGCGGTGATCTGCTTATTGGTGGTGCGGGAAAAACGCGCCGGGTAGAGGCGGTGCACGCCGAGTAGACGAATCTCTGCCAAGGCCAGGATGCCGGCGGTGGCAAAGAGGAGCACCACGATGACCTCGAGGCGGAAGCTGAGCAGCGTGGTGCCGGCCAGGGTTGCCACCATAGACGCCACGGTCCACATGTAGGTGCCAAGGAGGGAGATGCCCAGCGCGCGTACCTCCACGTCATTGAGGCGGATGACGATGTAAATGAGCCCCATGAGGCAGAGGAAACCCACAATGCTCAAGGACAAGAAAGGCACTGGAATTTGCGTGCCTTCCTCCGGCAGGTAGTGCTGCGCGGTGGTTTGCAGCGGCACCGGCGAGTGCATGACTGACCATACGTAGGGTCCCCAGGCGATGAGTGCGATGGCAATGGAGCCTACCGCCATGATCGCCAGGCGCAGGATGGGGCGCCACGTATGCTCATAGAGCGCGGTAATCAGCGCGATGAGGCTGACTACGGTAAGTGCGGCCGCAGCGGTGAAAAGGGTATAGAACGTAGCGGAAATGCCCAGGTAGAGCGTTACTCCCAGGGTGGCCAGCCAGGAGCCGCGGAAGGCCCGGGCGCTAAGTACCGCAACGGCGGGCAGGCCCATGGCAATGACCGCGGAATAGGGTTCCTCGGCCGCGATGGTGAGCGTAATCGCGGTGGTCACCAGGGCGATGGCGGTGGCGACCGGCAGGGAACTGGTCAGGCGCTGCCAGATGGGCACCAAAATACAGCCGGCCACGGCAATGGAGATGAGCGCCCAGGGCTGGTAGACCTCCCAGCCCGGAATTCCCATGAGCGCACCCAAGCGGCCGCCCAACCAGAACCAGCCAATCGGATAGAAGGACGGCATGTCCTGGTAGTTCATGTCCGCATAGCCCATCTCATCCACCGAACGGGTGAGGAACTGGGTGCGGAAGGCCTGGTCCACCTGCACGCCATCGAGCCACAAACGGGAGGCGGACAGCGGCAGGCCCACGGCGGCCAGGGTCAACAGGGCCGGGGAGAGGTAGGTGACCGCGTAGGTCAGCCAGGCCCGCCAGCGCGGCCGGGTAAAGGAATCCTTGTAGTGGTCATAGAGCCACCACACGCACAGCCCGCCGGTCAGGGCCAGCGTGAGCACCACCCCCACCGTGGTCAACGCACGGGTGACCATGGAGGTATTAAAGGACGGCAGCGAGACCGTCTTGAAGGCAAACCAGCCCAGCAGCGTTACCACGCCACCGGCCAGGGCGGCCAGCACAATACCCAGCAAGGTCGCGCGAGGGGTCAGCGCATCGGCGCGGTAGGCCTCGGTGCGGTTATCCTCGCTCACGGGCGTTGACTGGGCGGGTACAGCGGTGCTTGTCATGCCCATTAGTTTCGCATACCCAAGCCCCACAGCCCAGATTTGGCGCGGGCAGGACAGCACTTGCTTGGTGGCATCCCCCTGATACACCACAGCCCCCGTCACCTCCCTCGCCGCCGGCGTGCGGCGAGAGAGGTGACGGGGGCGGGGCGGCTACGCCTACGCGGAAAGCCGCGGCGTTTAGAACGGCAGCTTGCGGAAGATGGCCTGCGGGATGAACTTGAATGCCAAAGATACGTACTCAAAAAGTGGGTGTACAAAGATGGACTGCTTGCCATCGAGCACGGCCTTGACGGTGGCCTCGGCAACGTCGGAGACGTTGACGGTCAGTGGGGCGTCGCCGGCCTCGGCGGACATCTTGGTGCGCACCTGGCCCGGGCGGACGACCAGCACGTTGGCGCCGGTGCCGCGCAGGGCCTCGCCCAGGTTGATGTAGAAGCCGTCCACGCCGGCCTTGGAGGCGCCGTAGACAAAATTGGAACGGCGCACGCGCATGCCTGCCACGGAGGACATAGCGATGATGGTGCCGTGGCCCTGGTGCTTGAACTTCTCGCCCAAGAGCACGCCTACGGACACCGGTGCGGTGTAGTTGGTCTGTGCGGAGGCGACGGCTTTGGCGTGGTTCTGCCACAGCTCTTCCTGGTCGCCCAGGGTGCCGAAGGCAACGATGGCTACGTCGACGTCGCCGCTTTCCCAGGCCTTATTAATAACGTCCGGGTGGGAGTCGAAGTCGGTGGCATCGAAGTCCAAGACCTCTACGTCAGCGCCGCGGGATTCCAGGTCAGCCTTGGCCTGGGCGATGCGCGGGGATTCCGGGCGGGCGGCCAGGGTGACCTTGGCCGGGCCGCGCTGCAGGAACTCGGAGACGACGCCGAGGCCGATCTCAGAGGTGCCGCCCAGAAGCAGGATGTGTTGTGCTTGGCCTACTGCATTAAGCATGGTCAGTAAATCTCCTTAAAGGTGTTATTTCCAGTGATTAGTGCAGCTCGAGGCGGCGGGACATATCGGAGGCAAAGACGCCGGTCGGGTCGATCTCGTTGCGGGTCTTCAGCCAGCCTTCCATGCCCGGGTACATCTTGTGGAAGTTCTCCGCGGAGGTACGGGATTCCTTGGCCAGGTAGAGGCGGCCGCCGAATTCCATCACGCGGCGGTCCAGGTCATCCAGGAACTTGCCCAGGCCCGGACGGATGGGGAAGTCCACGCAGACGTTCCAGCCCGGCATCGGGTAGGACAGCGGCGCGCGGTTGCCTTCACCGAAGAGCTTGAACACATTGAGCGCGGAGTAATGGCCGGAGCGTTGCATATCGCGGATGATCTCCTTGAACGGCTCCACGGCCTCGGTCGGTACTACGAACTGGTACTGCAGGAAGCCCTTGGAACCGTAGCCGCGGTTCCACTCGCCAATGAGATCCAGCGGCTGGTAGAACTGCGTCAGGTTCTTGACCTGGTTCTTCGCCGGTGCACCCATGGTGTAGTACGCCAAGCCCACGGCGGAGAGGGAGAGCTTATTCATGGTCCAGGACGGGAAGATATCCGGCACCGTCATAAGCTGCGGCGCATTGAACTTTAGTGGGTCCTTGGCCAGCTTCGGGGCGAGCTCTTCCAGCTGTGCCAGGGTGGCCAGCGAGCCGCGGGAAATGGTGGAGCGGCCCAGCTTTGGTTCTGGTGAGATGACATCGAACCAGGCGGAAGAATAGGTGTAGTTGTGCTCGGAGCCATCGGAGTGGAAGGCGATGGTCTCATCCAAGTTATCGGTGCGGTCCGTATCCGCGATGAAGTAAGCGGTTTCCGTCTTGGTCATGCGGATGGTGGCGCGCAGAATGATGCCGGTCAGGCCCATGCCGCCAACGGTGGCCCAGAAGAGGTCGCCGCTCGGGTCATCCTCGGAGCCCTCCGGGGTCAGGTGCAGCACGCGGCCATCGGCCACGAGCAGCTCCATGGAGACCACGTGGTCACCAAAGGAGCCGGCGGAGTGGTGGTTCTTACCGTGAATATCTGGGCCGATTGCGCCACCGATGGTGACCTGGCGGGTACCCGGCAGAACCGGAACCCACAGGCCATAAGGCAGGGCAGCCTTCATCAGCTGGTCTAGGGTGACACCACCATCGACGTCCACCAAAGCGGACTCCGGGTCGATGGAGTGGATCTTATTGAGCTTTTGCATGTCGATGACCAAGCCGCCGCCGTTTTGGGCGGGGTCACCGTAGGAGCGGCCCATACCGCGGGCGATGACGCCGCGGCGCAGGTGGGCGGGCTTATCCGAGTTATCTTCTGCAACCTGAGCCACGGCCTTTTTGATCACGTCCACGTCTTCGGTGGAGAGCACGTGGGCGGTCGTCGGGGCGGTGCGGCCCCAGCCGTGCAGGGACTTTTCAGTAGTATGTAATTCCATCTCTTACTCTTTGCTCGACGGATGTATGTCGGTTCTCTAGCCTACCTAGCTCACACAAGGGCAGGCGGAGTGACGCGAGTGATATTCGGAACAAAACGGACGCTTGTACTGTCCGAATGTGCCCGTTTACAGATCCATGAGCGCGCGGATCTCCTCCGGCAGTTCCTCTTGGGATTCAATAATCGGGCCGTCATACTCCCGCAAAAGTTCATAGACGCGAGCCCGTGAGGAGGAATCCAGCATGGGCAATTCCTCTGCCATCAGGCGAGTCATGAAAGGGCTCAACGGCACATCGGTGTGTTCCGTGGCCTCGAAGTGGCCGTTGCGCTTATCGTCCTCTGCACGCACATCCTGAGCCGCCTGCTGCGCCGGCGTCATATGCTCTGTCTTATCCGAGTACATGCGCATTAGCTTACCGCCGCTTAAAGTAGTCGCTATGACCAACAACCGTGAGACGCACGATCAGCGCCAAGACAACTACGCCCTCGATGACACTCTGGCTGGCCGTATCACCCAGGCCGCCGCCGTGGGAATTGCGACCTCTTATCCGGATTGGATTAAATCCAAAGGCGGTTTGGTTACTGCCTATACCTTGTCTTTCTTTGGTTTTGGCACCCTGGTGGCCTATACCAACGCGCACGCTGAGCAGGACGGCGATGAGCCGCGCTCGCCGCAGGATAGTGACGATCAAGGCCTCAAGCCCTGGGCTATTTTTGCCGCAGTGGTGCTGCTGCTCATCCTGGGCGGGTGGATGAACGTTGCCCTTTCCCGCCGGATGGTGAAGTTCCTGCGCAAGCGCGGTGCCAAGCGGCCGTGGACCCTCTTGGGCGCCATTGGGGCGGCACTGACGTTCCTCATTAGTGAGCTGGAAGCGCGCGATATTGCAAAACTAGCTTCCTAAAACTTGCGTATGGTGGGGCTCATGAATGCAGGGGTCACCGATATCGCACAGGCGCGGGCCAAACGCGCCGATAGCGTGGTATCCCTCAAGCGCGAGCCCCTCACCATCATCTGCCAAGCCGCGAATATTCGCGCCGATGGCGAGGTGCACCGCCAGATTGGTTTTAGCGATGCTCTGACCTTTACCGAGCTACACCGCGTTCTGCGTATCTGCTTTGGCCTGCCGGAGGAGGAATCTCCCTGGCACTTTTATGAACACACTGAAGCCCGTGGCCCGCGCATCGATCCCGAGCGCCAGGTCTCCGAATTCCTGTGGCGCGAAGGCGATCAAGTCGACTTCGCCTGGGGACTGTGGGACTTCGAGCTGGTAGTAGCCGAGATCTATCCCCGCGATAATGGCACTCCAGAGGCGCTGTGCGTGGGCGGCTCCGGATCGCTCTTTCAGCCCTTTGAGCTGACCAGCGTGAACCGTGAATTGACCGGACAGGAAGTTACCGATGAGGTCTTTTCCGCGGTATCGTCCCCCGTGCGCGATTTAATTGAGCGCACGAAACTCTATGACTTCGTCCCGCTGCTGCAAGCGATGGACCTAGGCAGGGAAACCGACCTATCACCGCATGCTTGCCGCGTGCTCGCCAGCTTGCCGCGCGAGGTGACCTATGAAGGCAAAGACGCCTTTTGGTCCATGGCGCTTGCCCTTTCCTGTATGGGCGGCGCGGAGCTGACCGATTCCGTCGTGGAGACCACCATGGATGCGCTCGGCTGGGTCAATGACGATGGCACGGCACTCTCCGGGGCCGACGTGCGGCAGCTTTGCGCGGCGTCGTTACAGCAATTGGCCGAGATCGGCGCTTATGGCACCGAATCCGCCGCGCCGGTGGATCGGTTGGACATGTACCGAGCGCTCTTGCGCGGGTAGGCTACTCACTCGTGACTAATTCCGCTGACGACGCCGTAGAAGTAAAGCCCTCATCCACCTCGCTGCACACCCAGCTGGTGCGTTTTATTTCCGTGGGCGTATTTACCGCCGCCATTGACTATGGTCTTACGCTTTTATTGACCTATCTGGGGCTGCACCGTTCCGCCGCCAAGGCCATCGGTTGGGTTTTTGGCACCATCGCCGCCTACCTGGCCAATGCGCGGTGGACCTTTGGGGCCAAGGTGTCTGGCCGCACAGCCGCGACCGTGGGCATTTTGTACGCCTCTACCTTTGCGGTCCAAAACTTCCTGTACTGGGTGCTCAATGAGCCGCTTATGGCTCTCGGCTTTGAGGGTGCGGTAAAAGACACCATCGCCTTCGTCATCGCCCAAGGCGTGGCCACGGTGACCAACTTTGCCATTCAAAGGGCCTTTATCTTTAAGGAAAAATAGATGGCAGCAGCCTCCTCACAGACGTGGTGCGGCGCGGCTCAGCGGGCTTCGCGCTCGACCAGCCTGCGCGCGCAAAGCGCCAAGTTCGCTGTGACGGGGGCGCTTGCCGCGCTTATCGACGTCTCCTTAACCTGGCTCCTGCAGATCGGCTTCGGCCTGCTTAGCGCCGACCCTGCCCGTGCGGTGGGCTTTATTATCGGTACCTGGGCAGCCTATCTACTCAATCGCCGCTGGGCCTTCCAGGCCGAAGCCACCGCGGTGCGCTTCGCCGGTGTCCTTGCCACCTACGGCGTGACTTTCGTGGTCAATATGGTGGCCTATAAGTTCCTTTTTGAGCTTTTCGCCGTCCACTGGGAGTGGAACTCGACCCTTTCCCTCGTGGTGGCCTTTGCTATCTCGCAGGGCACCGCGACCGTGGTGAACTTTGCGGTGCAACGCTGGATTATTTTTTGGAAGGCGGGGGTCAGGGTCGTCGCCAAGCAGGATCCGTCCTAGCCCTGGTTAGGGCGGCGGAAATCTTCTTGGCGCCCGCGGTTGTGGAGTTTTAGCCATTCGATAAAGCCGGCCGGGTCGTGGCGCTGGACCAAGAAGAACCAGCCAAAGCGGGCAAATTCCTGCGGCAGTAGCTTGCGCATACCACGCTGCCACAGCAGGTAACCGCGATTGCGGTAGGTGAAAAAGCGCTTGAACTCGCCCTCCGGGTACTGCGTGTGCATCTTGCCGCCCAGGATGGGTTTGAACTCATCCGATCCGTCCGGGTGTAGGTAGCTGGTGGTCAGCGCCGTGCCGAAGGAGAGTCCGGAGTTGGCCAGCCGGCGGTGATATTCCACCTCATCGCCGCGGATAAACAGGCGGTAGTCCGGCACGCCAATGATCTCCATGGCCGCGGCGGAAATCAGCGCGCCGTTAAAAAGCGAGGCGATGCCGGGTAGGAAATCGCCTTCCAGTTCCTCCATCCGGCGGCGCCATACCAGCCCCTGGCGCAGGGGGAAGGCGAGGCGGCCGGGATCGTCAATATTGCATACCGCCGGGGAGACCTCATGCAGGCGGTTGGCTTCGGCCACTCGATACAGCTCCGCTAGTACCGTGTGATCGGCGGGGCGGCCATCATCATCAGCGCACCACACGGCATCGGCGCCCAAGGAAAGGGCGGTGAGAAAGCCCAGTGCAAAGCCGCCAGCGCCGCCCAGGTTGGTTTCCGAAGGTACGTAGACGCCCCGGTCACCCGCCATAGATTCGACGAGTTCGCGCACCGCATTTTCCGCGCCATTATCCACCACGACTACCCACTGCACGGGGTGGGTTTGATGGACTACCTGTTCAAGCGAGGCCCGCAGTAGCTCGGCGCGCTGATGGGTAACAATGACGGCGGCGGTGGAACCGGTGGAAGTCAGGGTGGCAGTCATGGGTTCCATCTTGCCACCGGGGTAGGGGACCAGCGCAGAAACACTCCGCGCGGGTGAAGCGAAAAGTAGATATAGAGGTGGCTCTGCGGATACTGTGAGATCTATGGAAGACTTCTGGCCACCTTTTGCGGTGATCATTCGGGCCTGCGATGATACGGGCCGCGGAGTTGACCTGCGTGTCATGCGCGATGAAGACATCGCCCAGGTGGCTCAAGTGTGTGCGGTAGATATCTATGGCGCAACCATTCCAGAACATGCATTTCCCTGGCTTTTTGATGAGAAGACGAATACCCCCGCCGCCATGGCCCAACACCGATGGGAGCACCGGGCGCAGCTGCGTGTCGATAATTGGACCTTGGATTTCATTGCCCGCGACGTAGAAACCCAAGAATTGGTGGGTGTGGTGGACCTATCGGCCGAAAGCTTTGCGGCCGCGCGAGAAGTGCAGACCGCATCATGGGTACTGCACCGCTTCCAAGGCCAAGGCTATGGCACGCTTATCCGCCAAGCGGTGGCCGAGTTTTCCTTCTCACACCTCGATGCGCATTCGCTGCGCACCAGTTGGGTAAAAACCAACCGCGCCTCGGCTCGGGTGAGTGAAAAGATGGGCTACCGCATATATACCGAGAAAAAGGAAGAGCCTGCCGGCCCAGAAAAAATTAACCGGCCGGTGGTCAGCGCGCGCCTTAGCGCCGCGGACTATCACCGGCCGGATGGCTTACAGCTGGAGGTAACCGGTGTAGGGGACCAGCTGCTGCATATGCTCAGCTAGTTGCCGCTGGTGTCCTCATTTTCAAAACGCTCGCGCAGGTCGCGCACATATTCGCCCACCTCAGGGCCTTCGTATTCACCGACGACCTCGGAAACCTCACCCACCGAGCGGATCTCGCCATGGTCGATCCACAAGGCGGTATTGCATAGCTGCGCCAAAAAGTCATTGGAGTGGGAGGCAAAGACCAGGATGCCGGAGCGCTTCACCAGCTCTTGCAGGCGCACACGGGCCTTGGCCATGAAAGCGGCGTCGACGGCGCCGATGCCCTCATCCAACAGCAGGATTTCCGGCTCAATGGATGTCACCACGCCGAGCGCCAAGCGCACGCGCATACCGGTGGAATAGGTGCGCAGCGGCATGGAGAGATAATCGCCGAGTTCAGAAAACTCCGCAATCTCATCCATCTTTTTCTTCATCTGCTTGATGGACTGGCCCAAAAAGAGGCCACGGATAATGATGTTGTCGTAGCCAGAGACCTCTGGGTCCATGCCCACGCCCAAATCAAAGACGGGGGCCACGCGGCCGCGCACATCGGCAGAACCACGGGTGGGCTCGTAAATGCCAGACAAAAGGCGCAGCAGGGTGGACTTGCCGGCGCCGTTATGGCCCACCAAACCCACGCGGTCGCCCTCGCGCAGGTGCAGGTTAATATCCTTTAGCGCCTCCACCACGACGGTGTTCTGGGCATTTTTGCCAATGGCGCCGCCGGCCGAAGAAAGCATGGCCTTCTTTAGCGAGCGGGATTTGGCATCAAAGATGGGAAAGTCCACGCACGCGTTATACGTATCAATCGAGACCATCAGTCTGTATCCTTTCGAGGAATCTCAGGAAGTGCAGGGCGTGGGCTTAAACCCAGTAACTGACGCGGAAGCGCCACTTGCGCATGACCAAGCCGGCGATGAGCAGGCCGAGAACGGTGCAGCCGATGACGATCCACCAGTGGTAGGCGGCCACCGGCTCGCCGATCATGGGCGCACGGACGATTTCCAGGTAGTGGTAGAGCGGGTTGATTTCCGCGATGCGGGCGCGGCCGGCCACCGCACCGCCCTGGTCCTTCAAGGTATTGGTCATCCACACAATGGGGGTGACGTAGAACAGCAGCTGGGTCAGTGCTTCTAGCAGCGGAGCGACGTCACGGAAGCGGGTAGCGATGATGCCAAAGAACATCGTGACCCATACGCCGTTGACCAACAGCAATGCCAAACCAGGGATAAACAGGAAGAACTCCCAGCCTAGGCTGCGCGGGAAGATAAGGATAAGCAGCAACCAGATGATGAGGTTATGGCCCAAAAACAGTGTCTGGCGCCACACTAAGCGGTAAACGTGCACCGACAGCGGGGCGGGGAGCTGTTTAATCAAGCCCTCGTTGTCAATGAAGACGGTGGAGCCTTCCTGGATGCAACCCGAGATGAAGGTCCACATAATAAGGCCCACGGTGACGTGGGGGAGGAACTCCGCGACGGGAATCTGGAAGAGCATGGAATACAACAGGCCCAAGGCAAGGGCCATCACGCCGGTGGCGATGGTGATCCAAAACGGGCCCAGGACAGAGCGGCGGTAGCGCTGCTTAATATCTTGAATGCCCAATTTGAACCACAGCTCGCGCTGCTGTGCACCCTGCGCCAGATCCGCGAAGGCGGCCTTGAGGGTCTCGGACTGGGACGCTGGGGTGGCCTCGCCGTCTGGTTGGGAGGTCATGCGGGCGATATCAGCGCGCAGTTGATTGTTATCTTGCACGCTCAACACCCTAGCGCGCGGGCTGGGCAAACGGGAACTACACGCCGCCAGCCTGCGAAAACAGCGATATACAGCGAAAATCCAGATTTGGGAAACTTGGGGCAAACGCGTATACAGTAGGGAACCGACCGCCACTGTGTGGCGATGCCTAGTGCGATAAAGAAGGGGACCGTAATGCCAGCAGGAGCTTCGGCACACTACGACGTATTCAGTGTGCGCGGTTTATACACCGGGCTATCTGATGGTTGGACCTACCTCAACGCGCACGCGGTGCCCCAAATTTCTGAGCGCGTCGCCTCCGGCGTGGCGCGCTCCTTCCGGATGTCCACTGCGGTGGCCACCCAGGAGGGTCCAGGAGGTGCCCACTCTGCCACGCCCGCGCCGGGCCGTTTGGAAGGCGATGGTAATTACACCGCCGCACGCATGGCTGTAGCGGATCTGACCGGGTCCAAGGCAGACCGCGTGGTGCTTGGCCCGTCCTTGTCCGTGTTGTACCAGTCCTTGGCGCACGCGGCCCGTCCGCTGTTGGGCAGCAATTCCTCGATGGTGCTCTCCAAGCTGGATCCGCCGTCTTTGTACTCGGCATTTTCTGAGGTCAAGGCAGAGACCCGCTGGGCCCAGCCAGACTTGGGCACGGGTGAGCTGCCAGGTTTCCAATTTGCAGAGCTTGTCGACGGCTCCACGCGCCTCGTCGCTTTTTCCGCCGCGCACGAGCTTTTGGGCACGGTTTCCCCAGCGGCTGAGATCATTGACACCGTCCATGAGCGCTCCCGCGCCTGGACGCTTCTCGACGTCTCTGCGATCGCCCCCTATCGCCCCATCAACTTTGATGATCTTGGCGCCGATATCTTGGGTCTCGACCTGGGACTGCTGGGCGGACCGCAGCTAGCAGCTTTGGTCTTCCGCGATACCCGCATGTTCCGCCGCCTCGATGCCCTCGATCCGGTACATACCGGCAAGGGCGCCCGCAAGCTGGAAACACCCATTTCCTCTGGCCTGGCCGGCGGTGTCGGCCCGCTCGTGGACCACCTTGCTGCCCTGGCCGGTGGGGAGAGCGGCTCGCGCCGCAAGCGCTTGCGCACCTCCATGGATGCGCTCAGCGCCTATTTGGAGGAGTTGCGCGCGGACCTGTATTCCTTCTTGAGCACCCTGCCCGCCGTGCATATTCTTGGCGTGACCGGGGAAGCGGCCGCCGGCGCATCCGACGATCGCCTGCCGCGCCTCACCTTCGCGGTAAAGGGTGTTCCGGCCGAGACGGTTTATAAGCGTCTCTTTGATAACGGCCTTGTTACCACGCTTGCCCCGCAGACTCCGTTGCTCACGGAGATGGGCGTGGAAGAAATTGGCGGTGCCGTTACCGTTGCGCTCGGCCCCTTCAACACCTATCACGACGTCGAGCATCTCATCCGCGTTGTAGCCTCACTGGCTTAAACGGTAAGCACCAAGGTGCCGGTGACTTCGCCGCTGTCTAGGGCAGTGTGGGCTTGGGCGGCGTCGGCAAGCGGGTAAGCGGCGTGCAGGGCGTGCTTTACGCGGCCGTCCTCCAACATGGGCCACACATTTTCTACCGTGCCTGCCACAATCTCTGCCTTATCCTCCAGATCGCGGGCGCGCAGCGTCGTGCCCTGGATGGTCAGGCGCTTGGGCAGCATGGCGCCCAAGTTGATTTCCGCCTTGGTGCCGCCCTGCATGCCAATGATGATGAGCTTGCCGTCCTTAGCTAGGCACTTCATATTCTTTTCCAGATATTTCGCGCCGATGATGTCCAGAATGACATTGCAGCTTCCCTTCAACTCTTCTAGGAAGTCGTGCTCCTTATAGTTGATGAGAATATCGGCGCCCAGCTCGCGGCAACGCTCCAACTTCTCCTCAGAACCGGCCGTCACCGCTACCTCTGCGCCGAGCGCCTTGGCTACCTGAATGGCAAAAGTACCAATGCCGCCGCCTCCGCCATGGATGAGGACGCGTTGGCCCTCGTGAAGGCCTGCCTCGATGCCCAGGTTGGACCACACGGTGCACCCGACCTCAACCACCGCTGCAGTTTCTTCAATGCTCAACCCTTTGGGCACGGGAAGCAGCTGGCCCTGCGGAACCGCGACGTATTCGGCGTAGCCACCACCGGAAAGCAGGCAGCCCACCTCGGTGCCTACCTCCCAGTTCGTATCCCCGGCATCGGCGATAGTGCCTGCTGCTTCTAAGCCCAAGATTTCCGATGCCCCCGGTGGTGGCGGATAGGCACCCATCGTCTGCAGGATATCGCCGCGGTTCACGCCAGCTGCCTGCACCTTGACGAGCACTTCTCCCGAGCGCAGCTTAGGGACCTCGACTTCGCGGAGCTCTAAGGACCGGCGATCCTGCGGATCGGTCTGAACGATGGCTTTCATGTGTGTTGTAGTCATGGGCCCAATCTAACGAATCTTGTGTGTTCTGAGCCACTGAATTCGGAGTATTCTACGGTGACATTCAGTGTTGCAGGTGGCTTTTTGGGAAACCGGGCTATCTATTTAGTACACTGACCAAGTTGCTTCGTAGGCACGATGAGTGTTTTCGAAGAACAGCATGGAGACGTGGCAGAGCGGCCGAATGCACCGGTCTTGAAAACCGGCGAGGTAATACCTCCGCGGGTTCAAATCCCGCCGTCTCCGCAATATATGAAGTCGTGTGGCATCGTTTTTCGGTGTCGCGCGACTTTATTTGCTTTCGAGGTTTCATTCTGATGACTTTAGTCTGCGTGTTTTGTAAATTTGGCGCCAAAATAGGGGATAGCGCGCCGTTTGCATTGTGTTTTACTACGGTAAAAGGAGAACAAAGCTGGAATTGTGGAAACTAATCCATTTATGGATTCCCTGCTTACTTAGAGTGATTGTCTATGTCCGTGATTTTTCGTAGAAGGGGACCTAAGAATGAGTATCAATCAAGCAGTGCAGAGCCTCTCGGCGCGAGTTCAAGAGCTGAAGCCCATAATTGAAACTGAAGAGGCAACGAAAACTGCATTCATCATTCCTTTTATCAGCACTGTTCTAGGTTATGACGTCACAGACCCACGCGAAGTAATACCGGAATATACGGCCGACGTAGGAGTGAAAAAGGGTGAGAAAGTCGACTTTGCGATCAAATCGGGAGATGATTTTCGGTTTCTTATTGAGTGCAAGAAAATCGGTGAGCCTCTAAACATAAGTCACGCAAATCAGCTCGTTCGTTACTTTAACGTCACGGATACTGAATTTGCGATTTTGACTAATGGCGAGGTCTATGAGTTTTATGCGCAACTCGATGCTGCCAACCGAATGGATGAGAAGCCATTCATGACTCTAGATTTGAGTAACGTAGATGCACGTATCTTTCCGCATCTTGAAATGTGCACGAAATCAAAATTCGACTTTGAAACAATTGCAGCAAGTGCGGAACAACTGAAATACATTTCGGAAATCCGTAAAGTTTTATCCACGCAATTTAAAGAACCTGATGCGGAATGGGTAAAACTTATAGCAGCTCGCGTAACTACACGGCGAATGACTGCACAGAACCTAGAGACTTTCACCAAGTTGGTGGAAACCGCACAATCGCAATTCTTGAAAGATGAGGCTAATCGAAGGTTGCGTTCTGCTCAGGACTTTGACGATGTCTCCACGGCCGTAGAAAAGTCTCCTGTAGAGGAGAAACAGGTTGAAGAGAATGTTGTGAGTGATGGAGTTGTAACAACTGAAGAAGAGCTTCAAGCATATTCCATTATTAAGGCGATCTGCTGTGCTGACGTTCCGGTAGCGGACATTGCATTGCGCGATGCTAAGAGTTACTGCGCGATTTTATTCCAAGACAACAATCGAAAGCCTATCGCCCGCCTGTATTTTGATCGTCGAGTACCCCGAATCGGCATTTTTGGAGAGGAAAAGAGCGAACAATATTTTGACCTTGAAACAGTTGAAGATATTTATCAACACGCCGATCTTCTGAGAAAGCGCTGCCAGATTTTGAAAGCAGAGTAGTCAGGCTCGACTACTCCAAGTCACAGACTTACGACTTTTGGGCCGACGCTGGCAAAGACAAGCTACGCAATTCTTCCTAAAACATTCGCCTTCTGTTGTTTCTGAGACACTCTCAGTTGAGCGTTAGTTACTCAGAACAACTATCCTCCTGCCGCGGATTAAGTTTGTTCGAGCCAGGAATTGATGCCGCCGCGCAGGGAGACGACGTTGGTGAAGCCGCGCTTGCGAAGGACATCGACGGCTTGTGCGGAACGCATGCCGCTGGCGCAGTAGATAACGGCCGGAGTATCTGGTTCGATGTCGGGAACTTCGCCGGCGAGGATGCGGTCCAGCTCAAAGTGCGTGGAGTTGGGGATCGCGGATTGGGCACGCTCGGGGGAGGTGCGGACGTCGATAAGCGGGGCGTGTGGGGGAATCTCGCGGACCTCGGGGGCGTCAGCAGGCTGGGTTGGTTGCGCGCCGGTGGACTGGAGGGGAATGTATTCCCAGGTACCGGAAAGAGCATCGAAGTAGCCGAGCGTGCCGGTGAGTGGAGTGCCCACGCCGGTGATGAGTTTGAGGGCTTCGAGCGCCATGGCAGAGCCGACAACGCCGACCACCGGGCCTAAGACTCCGGCCTGCGAGCAGGAGGGAACCTCGCCGGGTGCGGGAGCGGTGGGGAAGACGTCTTCGTAGACGGGGCCGTGGCCGGACCAGAAAACGCTGAGCTGGGCATCAAAGCCGAGGATGGAGGCCCATACGTGTGGGATGCCGAGCTCGTGGGCAGCCCAAGAGCTGAGGTAGCGGGCGTCGAAGTTATCGGTGCCGTCGAGGAGGAGATCGCAGCCGCGCAATTGTTTTAGTGCCGTCGCTGATTCGAGGCGGCCGTGACAGGTGATGTCCACCTCTGGATTGAGCGCGCGGACGGCGGCCGCGGCGGAATCCGTCTTCGGCGTGCCGATGGCGGCGGTGGTGTGGATGACTTGGCGGTGCAGGTTGGAGGGGGAGACCACGTCGTCGTCAAAAAGTGAAATGCGGCCCACGCCCGCCCCGGCTAGGTAAAGCAGGGCCGGGGAGCCCAGGCCGCCGGCACCAATGACCGCTACGTGGGCTTCGCTGAGCTTGCGCTGGCCGTCCTCGCCCCAGAGCGCTTCCTGGCGGGCATAGCGGATGCTCATTCCAGGCCCACCCAATTGGTGGAGCCATCGCCGTGGCTTTGTTCCTTCCAAATGGGGACCTCCGCCTTGACGCGATCGGCGCATTCCTCGGCGGCCTGGAAGGCATCGCCGCGGTGCGCGGCGGCCGCTACTACGGCAAAGGCTAGGTCACCGACCTTGAGATCACCTGTACGGTGGGCGGCCCACAGGCGCACTGGGTGGTTGGCCGCGACGGAATCGGTGACCTCTTGCAGCTTCTCTGGCGCGGATGGGTGGGCGCTGTAGGAAAGCAAAGTCACATTGGGCCGGCCGCCGTCGTGATCGCGCACAATCCCTTCAAACGTGACAACCGCACCCATGGCGGCCGTGGCAGTCTCCTCTTTGGCAGCGGCAAGGAGGGATTCTAGGGGTTGATCGCTCAGAAGCGTGCCGATGGTGCAGCCGGTTTGCTCGGCCACATAGGAGGGATCAGTGCTCATGTTTTCCTTCTAACATATCGACGATCGGAACGATTAATTCTTCCAAAACCGCGCAGCCGTCTTTTACCCCGCCGGTAGAACCGGGAAGAGTCATGGCAAAGGTGGAATCATTGACGCCGGCAACGGTGCGAGAAGCCACCGCGGTGGACACGGTTTCCAATCCCTTCTGCCAGAAGGCCACCGCGATGCCGGGAAGCTCGCGGGTGATATGTGGTGCTACGGCTTCTACCGTCTGGTCATCTTGGGTCAGCCCAGTGCCGCCGGAGGTCAGGATGACTGCGGGCTTTTCGGCGAACGCGGCGTCAACAGCTGCGGCAATATCGGCATCGGGGACGATGCGCGCGTCGGGGCAGTCAAAGCCCTTGCGGCGCAAGAAGTCCACCGCGATGGGGCCGGAGCGATCTTCGTAGATGCCCGCGGCGGCGCGGGTAGAGGCGACGATGACGATGGCGGTGCGCTGTGGGCTCATAGTGGGTAGACCTCTACTTCCTCGCCTGCTTCGAGGCGTTGACCGGCAGGGACGCGGATGAGATGGGTGGCGTCTGCCGCTTGGGCGAGCAGGTGGGAGCTGGCGCCACCGAGGATGTGGGCATGGGAATCGACGCGCCCGCGGCGAAATTGGTCCTTGTGCGGGAGACCGTCGATACCCGCGGCCAGGGGGACGCGGAAAGGCTGCGGGGCCCAGCCGAGCGCAGGGGCAACGAAGAGACGGAAACTCACCAACGTGGAAATGGGGTTTCCAGGCAAGCAGATCACTGGGGTGTCGTGAAAAGTGGCGATGCCCTGCGGGCCGCCGGGTTGCTGGTCCACGTGGCCGAACCAGCCATCGAGCACCTGGCGGACTACTTCAAATTTCCCGGCGGAAATTCCGCCTGAGGTAATGATGGCGTCTGGGTGGTGTTGCGCGATGGCTTCCGTGAAAGCGCGCTCTAGGGCCTGTGGGTCATCGTCGGTAGTGATATAGCCCGCGACGTCGATGCCGGCGCGGCCGGCCATTGCCGTTAAGAGTGGCGCATTGGCATCCGGAATGGCGGCGCTGCCGTGGCCGATTTCAGCGCCGCCGGTGCAGATGAGGATGCGGGCGGGGCGGTAGACCTCTACCTCGTCGATTCCTTGGGAAGCGAGGGCGGCCAAGCGCACCGGCGTGAGCTTATCGCCGCGGGCGGCGAGGAGGGCGCCTTCTTCCAGGTCGGAGCCGGTGCGGCGGATGAATTGGCCTGGCGAGGTCTCTGGCACGGTAATGCGCTCACCCGGAGCGAGGAATTCTTGTGGTTCGCAGCGCTCGATGGGCACGATGGCTGCAGTTCCTTCCGGTACCTTGGCGCCGGTCATGATCGGGCAGGCGCTGGAAAGCGGGCTGTCGAGTACCTGGGCGGGCTCAGTGCCGGCCGCGATGGTGGGGCCCACCGGGTAGATCCCGGCCGTGCACTGCGGAAGCGCGTAGCCATCCATCTGGGAGTTATCAAAGCGAGGGGAGGGGAAGCCGGCGTGGATATCCGCAGCCAGAACCATATCCTGCGTCTGGGTGAGGGGCACGGTGGTGGCTTGGCGTGCGGGTAGGGCCGCGGCGACCTCGCGCGCGTGAGTCTCGGGTGTGCGCATGGCGGCTAGTTTACCCGCGGTCTCGACATGGCACGGGCGTGCGGGGCATAGTAGAGGGCATGTTGACCGTTCACTATTTCGCCGCCGCCCGCGCCGCTGCGGGCGTGGCTTCTGAGCAGGTAGAAGCCCCCGCCACCTTGGGTGATCTGGTGGCGCAGCTGGGCAGGGAACATGCCGGAACCACCGAGGCTGGCATGAGCCTGAAAGAAGTATTGGGGCGCTGTAGCTTTCTTATCGACGGCGCCGGGAACACCGCCATGGATTCCCCCCTGGCTGGCGTGACCCGCGTGGACGTGTTGCCGCCATTTGCGGGCGGCTAATCGCGCTGCCGCAGCGGGCTCGTAAAGAAGTTGATGACGCTGCTGACGATGGACAGCACGATGGCGCCGATAATCGCGGCGCCCCAAGAGTCGATGACAAGGTGGCCAATTCCGAGGTCAAGCGTATTGAGCGCCCATTCCACGATGATGAGCGCCGCGCCGTTGATGACGAGGGAGAAAAGTCCGAGCGTCAAGCAGGTCAGCGGTGCGCCAAGGACACGCAACACCGGCATGACCACTGCATTAATGATGATGAAGACGATGGCAATGGCGATGAAGTTTCCGGTTTCGGCCGGGGTGATGGTGATGCCGGGAATGACGGTGACCACCGCCCACAGCGCCACCGCGATGGCAAAGACGTTCAGGGCGAAGTTAATAAGTGATCGCATTTAGCCTCCTATGATTGCGTTCCACGCCTGCAGCAGGGTGTCGGTTTCTTCCTCGGTGGTTACGGTAATGCGTAGGCCTTCGCTAAATGCGCGCACGAGCACGCCGCGTTCGGCCAGGCGAGCGGCTACTTCCTGTGGAGTGCCAAGACTGGCAAGATTCTTAGCCGGCAGCCACACGTGATTCGCCTCGGAATGCGGCACGCCCCACTCCTGCAAGGCTTCTTCTAAGCGCTCGCGCTGGCCGACGACCTCATCGGTGCGCTCCCGCAGCGAATCCTGCGCCGCCAGTGCCGTGCGGGCACCAACCTGCGCCACGGTGCTGGCGGAGAAGGGGATGGCCACCTTATTGAGGGCCTCGATAATATTTTCCGGGCCGAAGGCATAACCGATGCGCACGCCGGCCAGCCCATAGGCCTTAGAGAAGGTGCGCAGGCACACCAGGTTGGGATAGGTGCCCACTAGCTCCGTGCCCAGCGGGGTGTTGGTGGCGCGGTTGTATTCGATATAGGCCTCGTCGAGGGCTACGAGGACATCGGCAGGCACGGCATCCATGAAGGCGGCGAACTCCTCCTTGGTCACTGTGGTGCCGGAAGGGTTATTGGGGTTGCACACGAAGATAAGCCGGGTCTTGTCCGTAATCTTGTCCGCTATGGCCGGCAGATCCACGCGCTGGTCTGTGCGGAGCGGAACCGGGATGGGGTGGGCTCCCACCACCTGGGCGAAGATGGGGTAGGCCTCGAAGGAGCGCCACGGGAAGAGGACTTCTTCACCAGGGGTAGCGGCAATTTCCACCAACTGTTGGCACAATGCGGACGAGCCGGTGCCCACCGCCACCTGCGCCCCATCTACTCCCAGGTGAGCGGCGAGGTCCTCGCGCAGCGCGGTGGCCGCAATATCCGGGTAACGGTTAGCCTTCGTCACGGCTTCCGCCATGGCCGCGGCTGCCTCTGGCAGGGGCGGGTGCGCGGCCTCATTGGAGGAAAGCTTGAGTGCGTCATCATTGTGCGCACCAGCGACGTAGGCAGGGATGGCTTTCAGGTCGGGGCGAATCATGGATACCACTTTAGGGCCTGCGCCTTTGCTGCGGGAGCGAAAGCAGGGGGCTAGTTTGGCAGCGGCGAGGCAGGAAGGTATTCTCAAACGAGGTTCCTTGCGAACCGTGGAGATGTGCCAGAGCGGCCGAATGGGGCTCCCTGCTAAGGAGTTGACCCTTCTGGGGTCCGGAGGTTCGAATCCTCTCATCTCCGCCATCTAATCCCGAGCGTGCGCGCTCGGGATTTTTTAATTCGCGCTTTCTATTCTCGTCGGCTCTATGCAGCGGAGAAACCTGCTATTTGTGCTGGTACTTGGCGCAGCGGCGGAAAAGTGGCGGCACGGAGGACAGTCCTTTCATCGCTCAATTCTGATGAAAATAACTCTAGGTTGCCCCCTTAGGAGCCGCAATAGGAAATTCCTAAGGGGCCAAGCAGGGCCTTAGGATTCCAGGACAGGAAAGACCTCGTCGCGCAGCAGGTGGGCGAACTCCCGCTTTGGGTTGGTGGGGTCTACCCATGCGACTTCGGCAATCTCGGCAGCCGCTCGGGCAAGGACGGGGCGTGGATAAGTAAAGATATGCCCGCGAACGGTTTCACCGGGTTCATTGGCGGCCGGTGCGTCGAAGATGCCGAGCGGGGAAAGCTCTGGGAGGCGGACGTCAACGCCGATTTCTTCTGCAACCTCGCGGGCTGCGGCCTGTGCGGGGGTTTCGCCCGCCTCAAGCTTGCCGCCGGGCAGTTGGAACTTGGTGGAAGAATCTTTGCGCACGGTGAGGACATGGCCAAAGGAATTACGGAAAACTACGGCGGCAACTTCAATCATGGCCCGACTATAACTCGCTGCGGCGGGTTAATTCAGAATGCCGGGTGCCCACTCACGCTCCACTTGGGCAAGCGCTGCTTCTATCTGCTGCTCATTCAAGCCGATATCGGGAGTGCCGGCGGATACGGGGTCACCGGCGAGCACGGTCAGTAGCGCCCAGCCATTATTAATGGTGGGGCTCACACGCAGATCAGCCGGGCGTTTCGCAAAGATGGTGCCATCTGACCTCATCGCTTCAGGCGGATAGTCGAGAACCCTCGTTGTTGCTAGTTCGGGCAGGATCTCGGTGGAACCATCAGGAAAGAACACCATGATGCGCGCCTGGTGCAAGTAATGGTGGTCATCGCCAATAGGATTATTTTCTTCCTTGGTGCCACAGTGGTAGAAGTTTCCCACCAGTACGGGATGAAATTCGAGCCAATTATTGGCCCACGCTTTGCGGAGTAGAGTGCGCTCATTGTGGGTCGAGGCCAGCCAGCGACCGGGCTTGGAAATGCCGAATGCAATGATAGGCAGGCTGATGAGCCAAGCGATGCGGAAATCGAGTCCCGTAAGAGCAAAAGGGAAGAGCCCGAGAATTACGATGGAACCCATATGGAAGAGCTGTAAGAGGAAGTCGAATCTCGTATGGTTCTTGGTGGGGCAAGGGCCGTTGCTCACAATGGCCGCGCGCAAGCCGGTGGTATCGGGGCGCGGATTTGGGGTGCTGACGCGCTTGATGTTCTCTTTGCTGAAAAACTCGTCCTCGTTCGCGGAGGATGGCACGTAGTTGCATAAGCGCAGGTTCATGGGGGCGGGCGCTCCTTTGCTTAGAGGGCTGGCCAGTGCCTATGAGGCTACGGGAAGGCGAAGCGTTGCGTGGGCTTGTCGCGACGTAGGAGATAAATGAATATAAAGTGGTGCCCATGAGTGACTCGAGGTTTCCCCGCTCGGTGTTTGCAGTTGGCACCGACCCTGATCCGCGTTTCACGCTCGCTAATGAGCGCACGTTCCTGGCGTGGATTCGCACTTCCCTAGCGTTGATTGCTGGCGGAGTAGCACTTGAGGCCTTTGATGTTCCCCTTCCAAGCTCCCTGCGTGCTGCGGTGTCGGTCTTCATGCTGATAGTCGCCATAATCTTGCCCGTGGTGGCGTGGGGGCATTGGAAGCAATCAGAGCGCGCGATGCGAGAGAATCGATCGCTTCCGTTTAGTTTCGGCCTTCCGGTCCTTGTTGCTGTGATCGTAGTGGTGGCCGGTGCGCTTTTGGTAGGCGAGTTCCTTGTCTAACCGGCCCTTTGATCCCGGCCTGCAACCAGAGCGTACGCGCCTGTCGTGGCAGCGCACCCTTTTGGCCCTTTCCTTAGTGTTGCTAGGTGTGATGCGGACGGTGAGTGTGCGCGTCTTCTTGCCGCTCGTCCTCCTTGCCGCCGGGGTGCTGGCGCTGGTCTTGGCGGTGTGGCAACGTGCCTCGCTTGTTGACGTCGCCCTTTCTTCCCAGACTCCCCTCCCGCATGCAATCATTTTGGCCAGTACTGCCGGTCTGGTTTCTTTGCTAGCAGCCTTCGCCCTGTGGGGTCTATTCCTGTAGTCGTTCCGATGTCATCATCGAGGTGGCTTCTGGGCGTCCTCATGCGGCCAGAGATGATCTCTGACGGATTTTCTGGGCAAATCGCGTAGTCTAAGAAGCCTGAAGTCAATAACCTGGGGTTGGAAAGGCGGGTAGGCCATGGCGGAGACCACCGAGCGGGCTAGCGATATTGTCGAGGCATGGCTAAAACAAGAGGACGCCATTAGCCCCACCAAGGCCCCACGCCTCCAGGAACTCCTGGAGAAGGTGCCCCTGCAGGAACTCATCGCCGTCGTCGAGCGACAAAATGCCGTCCGCTCAGCCTTGGCCCTGCGCTTGCTGCCGCGCCAGAAATCAATCGTCGTCTTTGACGCCCTCGATGCAAAGCACCAGGCCGATATCATCGATGAGCTGGGCAATGCCGATGTTTATGAGTTCTTCGATGAGCTCGATCCGGAAGACCGCGTGGCCCTGCTGGATGAGCTGCCCGCGGAAATCGCGGACCGCCTGCTGCGCTCGCTGACGCAATCCAAGCGTGATGTCACGGGCGTGGTGCTGGGCTATGACAAGGGATCGGTGGGCCGCCGCATGTCACCCGAGGTGCCCGTCATCCACCCAGAGATGAGCGTTAAGGACGCGCTATTTAAACTGCGGGAGACCGCAAATGAGCTGGAAACCATCTACACCGTGCCCATTACCCGCGAGGATAGGCGTCTTGTGGGAGTGGTCAGCCTGCGCGAAATCTTCACCGCTGATGCCACGCTGACCATGGCCGATATTATGCACGACCCCATCTTTGCCCGTGCTAGTGCTGATGCGGAAGAAACCGCGCGTTGGTTCCTCCCATTGGACATTCTTGCACTGCCTATCGTGGATGATTCGCACCGCCTCGTCGGCCTGCTGACGTGGGACGATGCTACGGACATCGTGGAAGAAGAAGATAGTGAGGACTCCGCTCGTGCTGGCGGCACCGAGGCACTTCAGCAACCGTACCTATCCACGCCTTTGCTCAAGTTGGTGCGCTCGCGCATCGTATGGCTGCTCGTATTGGCCGTCTCTGCGCTACTGACGGTGCAGGTGCTCGATTCTTTTGAAGACACATTGGCAAAGGCTGTGGTTCTTTCGCTATTTATCCCGCTGTTGACCGGCACCGGTGGCAATACCGGCAACCAGGCGGCGACCACGGTGACGCGTGCCTTGGCGCTGGGCGACGTCCGCACGCGCGATCTCCTCGCTGTCATGTGGCGCGAGCTGCGCGTCGGCATGCTGCTCGGCGCGGTGCTGGGACTAGCTGGCTTGGGACTGGCCACCTTGGTCTATGGCCTAAGCATCGGCCTCGTCATCGGCTCGACGCTGTTTTTGATTTGTTCGATTTCTGCGACCGTCGGCGGGCTCATGCCCATCGTGGCTAAGACCATCGGCGCTGATCCAGCAGTATTCTCCAACCCGTTTATCTCTACCTTCTGCGATGCCACGGGCCTGATTATCTACTTCCTGATTGCCAAGACCGTACTGGGAATCTAACTCGCCGTTCCTTAACTCGGGGGTAGGGAAGTGGTGGACTCATTTCCGGTTTCGGGCAGGTGCGATGTGTGCTCTGTGGGGGTGCGGGGGTAGTTCTATGTGGCGGGATATGGTTTCTGCGTCACATGTTTTGTATGGTCAGTGCATGCTTCGCAGTGAACTGGATAACTTTCGGTCTGCTGCCTCGGCCTAGCTAATAAACTGGGAAATACGGAGCATATCCCACAGCACAATCCTCTCTAAGTGAAGGAGCGCGCGGTATGACCACCCCGCATACTCACGAATCTACTGCCCACACCGAAGGTGACGAAGCCCCCGGAGCGCCGCGTAGCGAGTGGCGCCGCCAGTTCATCGGCCTTTTCATCGGCTTGGGTCTGGCCGTACTGGTCTTCTTGTTCTTCCCCTCGAATGCGATCGAGACCGTACAGGGCTCCGCGGGTGCAGATCCGGAAGCCGAGTACACGCTCAGTGCCATCCGCACCGTCGCTGCCGTAACCATCTTGATGGGCGTGTGGTGGATGACCGAGGCCATTCCGCTCGCCGCCACCGCGCTGCTGCCGCTGGTCATCTTCCCGCTCGCCGGTGTGGGAACGATTAAAGAGGTAGGTGCCCCATACGCGTCCGCCACCATTTTCTTGTTCATGGGTGGCTTCCTTATCGCGCTTGCTCTGCAGCGCTGGAACTTGCACCGCCGCCTAGCGCTGTACGTGGTGAAGATCATCGGCACCTCGCCCAAGCGCCTGATCTTGGGATTCATGCTGGCCACCGGCTTTTTGTCCATGTGGGTATCTAATACCGCCACGGCCGTGGTGATGCTCCCGATCGGCACCTCGGTGCTTGCACTGACCGCGGAAACCGTAGGCGGCTGGGAAAAACAAAAGAAGTTTGCCACGGCACTGATGCTGGGTATCGCGTATTCCGCCTCCATTGGTTCGCTGGGTACGCTCATCGGCACCCCGCCGAATGCCTTCCTTAACGCATATATGGCCGATACCTGGGGAGTTACCCTTGGCTTCGGCCGGTGGATGGCAGTTGGTGTGCCGCTTGCAGCAATCTTCTTGCTGATTGCCTGGGCACTGCTCATCACCGTTTTCAAGCCGGAGATGAAGGATATTCCAGGCGGCCGCGAGCTTATTAACGACGAAATTGAGGCCCTCGGCCTCTGGACCCGCCCCCAGATCATGACCGGCATCATCTTCGTCCTCGCCGCCGCAGCCTGGGTTACCCTGCCGTTGGTCCTCAAAGAATTTGAGAACTATGACGATGCCATCGTGGGCATTGCCGCTGGCATCTTGCTCTTTATCCTGCCCGCGGATAACCAGCGCCGCATCCGTTTGCTGGACTGGAAGACGGCCAATGAAATGCCGTGGGACGTCCTCCTGCTCTTCGGCGGCGGCCTGTCGCTGTCCTCGGTCTTTAATTCCTCCGGCCTGTCCCTGTGGATTGGTGAGATGGCCAAGGGGCTTAGCGTCCTGCCCGTTGTCCTCATCGTCTCTGCCGTGGCTGCGCTGGTGCTCTTCCTGACGGAGATCACCTCCAATACGGCTACGGCGGCTACGTTCATTCCGATTATGGGTGGCGTCGCCGTGGGCGTGGGGCTTACTGCCGATGGTGATATCAACGTCCTTCTCCTCACCATTCCGGTGGCCCTCGCGGCAACCTGCGCATTCATGCTCCCAGTTGCCACCCCGCCGAACGCCATTGCCTATGGCTCTGGTTACGTCAAGATCGGTGAGATGATCAAGGGTGGCCTTGGCCTCAATATCATCGGCATCTTCCTCATCACCCTGACGGTGTACTTGCTGGCAGTGCCAATCTTCGGCCTTTCAATCTAGGTGACGTAGCCATTCCCTAATGAAAAACGTTATCATTAGGGAATGGCTACTCCCGTTACTGTGCTGTCCGGATTTTTGGGCAGCGGAAAAACCACGCTCTTGAACCATCTGCTTGCCAACCGCGAAGGGCGCAAGCTTGCCGTCATCGTTAACGACTTCTCCGAGGTTAATATTGATGCTGCCCTCGTTGCCGGCGAAGGTCACCTCGAGCGCGGCGAGGACCGCTTTGTCGAGCTATCCAATGGCTGTATCTGCTGCACCCTGCGCGAAGATCTCATCGAATCCGTAGGTAAACTGGCCCGCTCCGGCCGCTTCGATCAGATCGTCATCGAGTCCACTGGCATTTCCGAGCCTATGCCCGTGGCCGCCACCTTTGAATGGGAGTTTGCGGACGGCACCATGCTTGCCGACGTCGCCCCTATTGACACCATGGTCTCTCTCGTGGATGCTTCCGCTTTTCTTGATTGCCTGCGTCGCGGCAAGAGCCTCGCGTCTGAGAATATTGAGGCCGCACCCACCGATGATCGCACCGTGGCCGACCTCCTAGTAGACCAAGTTGAGTTTGCTGATCTTATCCTTGTTACCAAGACTGATTTGGTTGATGCTGCCGAAACCGAGCGCGTCATCGCTACCGTTCGCGCCATGAACCGCCGCGCCCGCGTCGTGATTGTTACCAACGGTGTTATCGGCCCACGGCTTGTCCTCGATGCCCACTTGTATGACACCGCTACCGCTGCCACCTATCACGGCTACGCCGAAGAACTGGTCAACCCGCATACCCCCGAGACCGAGGAATATGGCATTTCCTCCGTCGTTTTTCGCGCCGACCGCCCCTTTAATCGCGAGCGTCTACTTGCCGCCCTGCGGGCTAGCACCGGCCTTGTACGTTCCAAGGGGTACTGCTGGATCGATACCGATCTGCGCGTTGCGCACGCCTGGCAGCAAGCTGGCCCGAACCTCCAGATCGTGCCCGCTTCCCTCTGGGCGGCCAATGGCGTTACCCCTGGTGCTGAAATTGTTCTCATCGGCATTGACTTCGACCACGAGACCACCCTGCAGGCATTCCAGGACGCTCTGCTTTCCGACGCCGAAGTTGCCGCCCTCATTCCTTCCTAAAGCCTTCCCGCTTCTCGTGGGTAAACACTAAGTGAACTGGGGATTTGGTAGTTTCCTAGACCGTGGGTATAGTTATTTCTCGTTGCACAGCAGAGCACACGCACTGCTTACCAACGGTCTGCGCCCGTAGCTCAACGGATAGAGCATCTGACTACGGATCAGAAGGTTGGGGGTTCGAATCCCTCCGGGCGCACAAAATGAGCCGCCTTCGGGCGGTTTTTCTTGTATCTAATCTATTTCGTAGGTGCCCGTCTATGAAGACTTCCTCATTGCTGCCGGGTCTCATTGCCGGCATTGTCTTGGGTCTTGCGCTATGGCTCGGTTCTGGGAGCCTGTGGCTTCTTCTAGGCGGAGTTGTGCTTGGTTTAATGGGCGCCTCGCTTCTCAAGCTCGCCGCTGATCCCTCTCGGTCGCGCAAAAATCGCGATGCTACCTTCCGTGATTAGGCGGATTCTCGCTGCAGTAATAGGTCTTAAGAAACCCCTTTATAAAATGCAGGACACTTATAAAGCTTCCACAGTAACCTTCCAGACTCTCTTAGTAGAAAAAGAAAGTCTTTATTAATAAGGGGACTGCGGCAACGCGCTCCCCTCTGTCTTGAAGGAGAACGCCCGGTGTCCGCATCTTCGCGCATCGTTGGGCTTGATATAGCCCGCTCACTTGCCATTATTGGCATGGTAGTCCTGCACATGGCCTCCCTCGTGTGGCATACCAAAGTCATTCTCAACGGCCTGCCCGCTGCGCTTTTTGCCATTTTGGCTGGCGTCACATTGATGATCATTGCCCGAAGTTTCACGGTGACGACGCTTCTGCGCATCCTCGCCCGCGGTTGCATAATTACACTCATCGGCCTCGCGCTACTGCCTCTAGGGGGAGAGATTCAGGTCGTCCTAGTAGTAATCGGCATCACCATGATGTTGCTGTGCTGGGTTCCCCCATTGCACTGGGCCTGGAAGCTAATCCTATTCGCTGCGGCCACCGTAGCCGCGACCGTGAAATACGCTCCGCTGACCCTACCGCAGGTATACCCACTGCTGGCCTATGTCGCTTATTTCCTCGCCGGCATGCTGCTCTATGAAATCTATATTCGCAAGCAAGGCGCAGCCGCGCAGTGGGCTTCCACTGCTATAGCCGGCATCGTTGCCGCTATCGGATTTTACTTCCGCTTTACTACGAACATTACTGGCTGGCTGCGTTTTACCGGGCACACCGGCGTAGTGGGCGAGATCGTGCTGTCCATTGCCGTCGCCGCAGTCGTCCTACACCTATGCTTGCTTGTCGGCCGAACTGCGCCCAAGCTGGCCTATCCCTTTGCGGCGCTGGGCGCGATGTCACTGAGCATCTACATCCTGCACGTGCTCACCGCCTATTACTGGCAAAGCCACATCGCCCTGCACAACACCGCCTGGGCCTGTGCCTTCATCGCCCTCTTCCTCGTTATCGCAACCCTGTGGCGCCGCCTGATCGGGAAGGGGCCGGCCGAATGGGCCGTCGCCAAAGTTATTGCCATCGCCGTTCCTGCCGGAAAGAAGGACTAATCATGCAGCACAAAATCTTCCCTGCCTTGCTCGCCGCCAGCATTGTGGCACTGACTGCCACCCCGGCCACTGCACTCGAACACGGCGAACCAGCTACGGACTCCCAGGAGGCCCATACTGTCGCCCAACTCAAGATAGGACGCGTGGGCAGCTTCGGTGATTGCACCGGCACCCTCGTCGCCGCACAATGGGTGCTCACCGCACGCCACTGCCTCGAGTCCGTGAATAATAAGGGCACCCAAGCCCGCATCAACGGAACCACCTACGACGCTGATTCGTGGGCGCTGTCGCCGCTTTCCGACGCCGCACTTCTCCACCTCACCGTCCCTGTCACCGATACAAAACCCGCAGAGATTTCCACCCAAGTTCCTGAACCAGGCAAACGCGGCACCCTCTACGGCTGGAGCAGTAGTTCTTCTATGGCGCGCCGCGGTCAGCTGCCCCAAGCGGAAATGGAAGTGGCTGAGCTCCTCGGCGGTAGCCCCGCCGCACCTGCTGGCGCGGACCTGTCTCTTATACACATCTACGAGCCCACGAG
>NZ_JASPHV020000110.1:0-230 GCF_030229435.2 Corynebacterium sp. MSK122
CACCAGTGCCAAGCAACAACGTGGTCGAGGGTGGAAGCTACAATCAAGCATCCGCCAGCGGTGTAGGTTCCGTCGAGAAATATCTGGTCATAGACTCGGCCTGTATGTGCCACGGTGGGATCCGGTACGTCAATAAGCCAGCACCATGTAAATCTGCGCTTCATAGTTGAGTGGCTTACTTTGTTGCGTTTAGCCAGTGCAGTTAGCGAGATTGTGGTGGTGCAATGCTC
>NZ_JASPHV020000111.1:0-227 GCF_030229435.2 Corynebacterium sp. MSK122
GCGAAGGCTTTCATATTGGTCGCGACAAGACCGCACGTCTGATGAAACTTGCAGGTGTTTCTGGCCGCAGACGTGGGCGAACCCCAATAACAACGGTAAGCCCGAAGACACCGGATCATCGCCCGGATCTTGTGCGCCGAAACTTCCGTGCGCAGGCACCAGGCAGGCTGTGGGTTGCCGACATTACCTACGTTCGCACCCTGTCAGGATTCGCCTACACCGCGTTT
>NZ_JASPHV020000112.1:0-213 GCF_030229435.2 Corynebacterium sp. MSK122
ATAGCTTTGCCGGCATCAGTACGTGGGCGTGAGGTTGTGTAGCGACGAACTACACGCTGTGCGTGGACAAGGCAACGCTGCACATATGTTGTTGACCAGCAGGTTTTTATTGCGCTTGCTGTTCCTTGCCCGCCATCTGTCGTTGCGATTAACGGGGCAGGGATGCGTTCGAGTAGGCGTGTGTAATCGGGAGCGGTTTCGTGTTTGCACCAG
>NZ_JASPHV020000011.1:0-78042 GCF_030229435.2 Corynebacterium sp. MSK122
GGTAGAAACACCGGGGATTAACCGTCAAGGACAGCGATATACGGTTGTGAAGCCTATACTTTCAACAAACACACTGGACAGTGACTATAAAACACCGATCCCAGACACACTTTCTGACCTTTAGCCCGCCCACAAGGACTACGATCTCCCCCATGACCACACTTTTGAGTTGGGCGCGCAGCTTCGGCCATTTCCTCAAATCGCTCGCTCGGTCCGCTTGGCGGTCAATTTCCCAGTGGTCGATGCGTCGTTGGGTAGCCGTCCTCGCCGCCATCGCCACCGGCGTCACCCTCCTTTACTTCTTCGATCTGCCGGACGTGTCCCAGCTTCGCGACGCCTCTACCCGCTATGGCGCGTGGTTCCCCCTCCTTTTCACCCTAGGTTATGTCATATTTACGCAGCTTCCATTCCCCCGGACGTTTTGGACGGTAGCCGCAGGAATACTTTTTGGCCCATGGAAGGGCCTCGCCCTCTCCTTATGCGCCTTGACGGTGTCTGCGGCCCTGTCGCTCCTCATCGTCCGCACGCTCCTCGGAGACTGGATCCGGCCGCACCTAACTCACCCCGCAGTGTTTAAAATCAATGCCCACTTGGAGCGGCGCGGCTGGCTGGCCATCGCTTCGCTGCGAATGGTGGCCGGCGTCCCCTTCAGTCTCCTGAATTATGTTGCCGCACTAACGCCCGTGAAGCTTAGCCATTTCACCGTGGCCACCCTCCTCGGTTCCATCCCGACTACTGCCCTCGGCGTCTTCTTCGGCGATGCCCTCACAGGGCACACCTCGCCCAGCATCATTGTCGCCATGGTAGCTTTTGCCGCCATCGGTATGGGCGGGCTGTATATGGATTCACGTCTACCCACTCGCCCATAAGTCAAGTACGAGCGGTAGACTATTTCGCAATTGGTTCCTGAAGGAGGATTTTCTGTGCTTGCTGTCCACGCTCGCTACCGGGGCCGCTCCGTGCGTCGCGCAGAGTTGGTCCAACGCTCTGCAACGGCTCTATCCACCCTCAATGGTGTGGGCGAGTTCCACGTGCTCGGCGTGGAAGATATTTGCGCCGTAGTTGATTCAGCAACAGCAGTGTGCGACGTGGTCATGGCCTTGCTTGCCGACGGCGACTGGGCCATCGGCATCGGCATTAGCCCCGGCAACCAGGAAGATGAGGAAGGCGCGCGCCAAGTAGCAACCGCTGCATTGCGGAAGTCCGCCCGCATGGGCCAGGTCTACGCCAAACTCAATAAGCGCGGCCGCGCCTCGGAGGCGAGCGACATCGCGGCCGCCTTTGCCCTGCTTGGCTACGTTTTGCACAAGCGCACCATCGAAGGGCGCGAAGCAACCTCGCTTGTCCGCGCAGGACTCAACCAGAATGAGGCCGCCGAAGAGCTAGGAATTTCCAAGCAAGCCATGTCGCAACGCCTCCAGGCGGCCGGCTGGAGCGCGGAGATGGCGGGGTGGCAGTTGGCCGTCAACCTAATTGAACGCGCCAACCTTGCCCACCCCTAGAGCAAGTCGGACTTGCTCAACTCAGGTGTAGTAACGAAGTCCACGAGGCGCTCCACGGCGCCGATCAGGCTGGAGTCTAGGTCGCGGAAGGAATGTACGGCGTTATAGACATGACGCCACCCATCCTTCGGGTCGCTCCACCCTACGCGGCGGCAAATACCGGTCTTCCAATCCTCGCCGTAGGGTACATCTGGCCATTCACGCAGGCCAACGCGCTGCGGCTTTACCGCCGCCCAAATATCGATGAAGGGGTGTCCAGTCACCAGGACATGCTCTCCCACGGTTTCCGTTAATCGGGTTTCCTTAGAGCCTTGAACCAAGTGATCCGCCAATACGCCGACCCTGCGGCCCGGCCCTGGCTGAAACTCTGCGAGGCGCGCCTCCAAGTTGTCCAAACCCTCGAGGTATTCGACTACCACGCCTTCCACACGCAGGTCGTGACCCCACACTTTTTCCACAATGGCGGCATCATGCACGCCTTCCACCCAAATGCGCGATGGCGCGGCAACCTTGGCCTCCACGTTCTCTACGCGGCGGGAGCCGGAGTTGGACTTACGGGGAGCCTGCTTTTCGACGTACCGGGTAAGCGTTACTGGCTTGCCTTCCACTAGAAACCCGCCTTTAACCAGGTTAAAGACCCGTTCTACGCCATGGCGATCCTCAAGGCGTACCACCTCACCGAAAACGGTTTTATCCACGCCCATAACAGCCCCCACAAAGTCATCGCCGCGCACTTCCACTACCATTCCGGGCTCGGCTGGCACTTCTGGGTACTGGCGCGGCTTCGACCGCGAGTGGCCAGCAAAAATATCTCCGCCATAAGGATCAAAACTCATGGCCCGTTAGTCTATCTACTAGACTGGCTCGCCATGGATATGCGCGCCGAAGTATGGTCACCTTTACAAAACACCGCCGTCTGGCTTGGCTCGTGGCTGTGGGGACATGAAACCACCGATGACTTGCTGGACGCGCTTACGGAACTAGGCGGACGTCCAGAATGCTTGGACGAATCCCCCTTCGTCGATGTGTTAGCCATGCTGCGCGCGGAGACCTCCGAGCTTACCGCTCATCGCGGTGTACGTGCAGAGCCTATCGTGCGCCTCGCACTGTCCGGGCCAGGCGAGCCGCCTGCATTGCCGGCGGGATCGGACTCCTATCGCGCGGCTACACAAAGTTCTACCGGAGCAATCATAGTTCGCACCAATGATCCCCTGCGTAACTTAGTCCTCATCCCCCACATTCGCCACAGCCATACGGCGTGGCAAGTGGTCGTCGAAAAGCAGCAGCTCCCCGCGCCCGCCTGGCTAAGCCCCGGTGAAGCCGACGCACTCCTTTCTCAAGCAACCAATGAGTCCGCCGAGCTCATCGCGGCAACCGGGTATAGCATCGAGGCCTTGCCCAACCCACGCCTCACCGTGGGAACTCTGAGCGACTTCTATGACACCCCCGGGCTCCCCCGTTCAACGCCAGCCCGGTCAGCCAAGCTCTTTGCCCGGGCTGACCGAGTAGCCGCGATCATCGAAACCGTCACTGACCGCATCAATGACCACAGCCTTGATCCACAATTGCTTCGCTTGTGGCGTCACATCCGCCAGGCCCGCATGACGGGCGTGTCTTATGCGCTTGGAGAATTTGCTCGTTAACGGGACCGAATATCGCAGCACCCCGCTGCACACGGCTCACCATTGACTGTGCACCCTTGCACCGTGACACTCCCGCTGGTCTCCCACTCGCGGCCCTGTTCTAGTTCATCGATGAGATCAACAACCATCTCCGCAAAACGTGGAGTCGGACCCGCTGTACGGGTGCGCAGGACCTTGACACCCATCTCTTCGGCTGCCTTCTGCAGCTCGGAATCAAGATCCCAAATAACCTCCATATGATCGGAGATGAAGCCAATCGGGCATACCACGACCGTGTCGATGCCCTCGTTGTGGTGGATATCAGTGGTGTGATCAACAATGTCTGGCTCGAGCCACGGAGTGCGGGGATTACCCGAACGTGACTGCCATACAAGGTCATAATCAGAAATACCGGCCCGTGCGGCCACCAACCGCGACGCCTCAGCCACCTGGCGGGAGTAAAGGTTTTTATCCCCTTCCGCTCCGCCCGCGTTATCGTGTGCAACGGGAACTGAATGGGCGGTAAATAGCAAGCGAGTGGATTTCTTCTTTTCTTCCGGAACCTCTCCCCAGACCTCCGTGACAGCGGCTGCCATTTCGGCCACGAACTTCGGATGATCGAAGAATTGGCGAATCTTAGTAAATTCAATGTCCGGCAAACCCTGCTCCGCCAGATGCTCGCGCATCTGCTGAATGTCCTCATCATATTGCCGACATGCGGAGTACCCACCCCATGCAGAGGTAGCGAAGACAGCTACCTTGCGCACCCCGTCCCGAGACATCTTCTCCGCAGTCTCACTAGCAAAGGGATGCCAATTTCGATTGCCAAAGTAGACCGGTAGATTATGTCCGCGTTTTTTCAGCTCTCCATCGAGATGATCGATGATTTCGCGGTTAAGTGCATTGAGCGGACTTACCCCTCCGAAGTGGTAATAATGCTCGCCCACCACTTCTAGCCGCTCGCGAGGGATACCCCGACCTCGGGTAACGTTCTCCAAAAAAGGAACGACCTCCTCGTTTCCTTCCGGGCCACCGAAAGAAAGAACGAGGAGGGCGTCGAAGTTTTGGGCATTCTGTTGTGCGTCAGTCATGCCCTAAACCATACCAACCAAAAGTTGGAGATTAGAGAAGGCGCACGACATCGGGAGTAGCGCCACCCCAGCGAACCGGAACTACTGAAACAGTCTGACCAGACTGTGGCGCTTCAATCATTTGGCCGTCGCCTAGGTAGATAGCTACGTGCTGGCTTCCACCAGGTCCGTAGAAGATAAGGTCACCGCGCTGTGCGTTCTCGCGGGGAACCTTCTTACCCTGCTGGTACTGCGCACCAGTGTAGTGAGGAAGGTCCAGGCCGGCTGCCGCGTAGGCGTACTTGACTAGCCCCGAGCAATCAAAGCCAGACTGTCCAAAGTCCCCGAAGGAATCAGCCACGCCACCATCGCGAAGCCCACCAGTAGGACCATTATTATCGCCGCCACCCCACACATAAGGGACGCCGACCTGAGACTCAGCGCGAGAAATGACGGCCTCGATCTGAGCGTCTCGGCCCGCATCTGCACCGGTGGTGCTTTCCTCTACTTCAGCCACCTCATCCACCTCGGGAGCGTCAACACTGGCGGCAGGTGCAGTATTCGGGCTGCCCAAACCTAGTAGGTCAGACGAGCCCTGCATGAGGGTGCGCACATCGTCCTCATCAACGGCTGCAGCGATATCATTCGCAAGTCCGAGCGCATCGTTCACAGAGGACCCAGTGCCGAAATCGACGTTCTGGAACGTAGGCGTTGCACCCTTATTGAGGGCGTTTCCAAAGTCCGCTTCTGGAGTAGTCTTCGCCTGCTCAGCAACGGATGGATCCTCCGGATCATCGGCAACGTCCGCACTGCCCGGAACCTTGGACGGTCCCTGATCCACTACCTCATCTGTAAAGTCTTGCGGCTTGACCTTTCTCGTCAAGTCATGAGGCTTGACCGAGAAAGCATTTGTTGACAGCCTAGAATCAAGATTATCGCCTTGATTTGGGGCAACTGGAAGAGAATCCTGCTGCGAGAGCTGCACCCCGCTCGCTACCTCCCCTTGGGACGCAGCCTGCTGCTGGCGGGCAAAAGTGGCTTCCGCAAATCTCTGGGTAGCGTTTAGTCGCGCTTCATTCTGGGCCAGCTCTCGGCGCTCCTGCGCAACACGATTCTCGGCTTCTCGCTTTTCCTCACCCGCCTGGCGCAGCTCATCTTCCAAGCTGGCAACATACTCTTCATTAGTCCCCGGCTCGCCGTTCACTTGTTCCAATTGGGTTCGAATCTGAGCAATACGGTCTTCCGCTGCGGAAACATCTGCTTCCGCGCGACCTAGCTCTGCCCGGGATTCCTCTACAGCGCCCTGCAGTGAATCTGCGTTGGCAACCGCACGGTCAATTGCTACGTGGTCTGAGTTTTGGTCCTGGACCGTACCTGGGTTTGGCGCTGATACTTCATCGGCGCCCGCTGGGGCTACGGTGGAAAGTGTTGAAATAGCTGCGGTACCTGCTACTGCAGCAATGAAAGCGCGAACATGTCGAATGCGCGGAAGGCGAATGGTGGCCACTGAAATACTCCTAGTTTGGGCCCACGCTGCTCCTTTAGTGAGGGTCCATGAAGACCTCCGGACATAGGTATGCCCGGGCTCCCCGCCTGCATATTTCGCACAAACACAGGCATTATCGCATGCCTTTTTGGGTGGCCCAGAGGTTCGCCTCGAGTCGGTATCAATAGATACACGAAGCTAACCCCCTGGTGCCTTCAGACACTAGAGCGGTAATTATTGATGGACTGCCTACTTTGGCTGAGACTTCACTCCGGGTGTGCACTTTCGGTGGACCCTCAGCAGCCTTAGGGCTTCCATGTAGGAACTAAAGAAAGTTGTGGACTTGCCGCGCCAATTTTGGCCGCCTCAAATCGCTACTGTTTCCCCACAACAGCGACATCCAGACAATTCGTACCCCGGCAAGAAAGCCTAAAGGTCTACTTGCACGAGCCCGACAAGTCGGACACAGATGGTCTACAACTATCCTCTGTTCAAACAAAGTCCCACGGACTGTTAAATCCACTTCTACTCTTGCGCTGCGCGCGACATACGCTCCAGGGTGCGTTTTACAACCCGCGGTTCCGTATGCCCCGATCACGTCTTCGTTGCACTGAGCACTGTGAGAACTGCTCTACGGGTTCTGGCGGACCTCGCCGCGGCGCCAACTGGAGGCCAAAAGGTCTAACCTTTTGAGCACTACCGAGCCGTCGAGGGCAAGCAGCCACAAACCATGAACAGGCCACACGAGGCTGACCCTTGTGGAGTGATTCGGTGTTCCCGGACCCTATCCCTATGGACCTCTCCGTACGCACCTTCTGTGACGACAGGCCTTCAGCCTTAACCGTATAAAGGTTCGCACCAAAATTTCCACACGGTGGAGTTCTAATGAACCCGTCTCACCTCATAAACGGAAGGTGGGTTGATGTGTAATTTTTCGAACATTGCAATCGCTCAAGTTCTTTGCCTGCGTCCCTAATCACTTTCGATGGGTCCCGGTTCATTGACTCCCAAGAACGGCCACTCGACGTTCTAACTTTCGCTCGAGGCGTGCTTCCCCACATACCCGTGCGAGTTCTCTCGTGACAGTCAAGGCTAAGCCCATGAACTCAGGAAGCAAGAAATGTCTCCTGAGTCGACAACCGAACCTTACGTCACGACACGCCCGTTTCGCACAATTTTCCCGCAATTCACGTGAGTCAAGTTAATTCACATGACTCAACATGTGCACCTAACCTGCAATGATTTTGTTACCATCCCGTTATTGTGACTTTAGTCACCATCTACCCGGGGTTCTATACGCTCCACTAACCCCCAACCAGGCCGCGACTAGGGCGACTGAACCACTCCCCCACCGGTTGTCAACCCCTAAGGGTTTACTTTGACCACTCCCCCGCCCCATTCACGATCCCTAACTAGGTACCCGATTCACGCTAAGTCCCGACCGAACTTCTACCCCCGATCCACAACCGACTCTTTCAACAAACCGTGAGTGAACGAAACTGTGCCATCCGCATTCACCCAGAGTCCTTCAGTACACGCCTTCGGGCCAGTTGCCCGAAATTTTCGTACATTAATGGCCCGCAAAAGTTTCACCCAATAACGCGATACTTTTTCGAACAAACTTAATTTTCGAGGAGCATTTGTTCAATTTTGGAAAGCCAAGTTCCTCGTTTCTCGCCCGGCTTTCTTCACTCGTCCGACTCGCACCCCCAATTTCCGTAGATCCTTTTCAACTATTAGGGCGTGCGACGGCCGGCCGCTAGGAAAGAGCTAACGAATACAATCACGGCGATTACGGCAACCGCCCCCACCGCTGGGCCCACCGGGAAGCTGATTTGGTCTAGTCCCCTGTAGTACTCAGACAGAAGGTCTACTTGTTCAACTCCAGGCGGGATCTGCGCCTGTACCGACTCAATGTCAGCGCGGCTATAAGTGTCACTGACGGAAGAAACATGGCGAGGGGTTTGTACGATGACAGTATTCAAACCTGTCGCGTCTTGGAGCTCTTGGGCAATGTCACGGACATCAGGCGCACGATCTGCTATCACATCAACCACGGCCACACCGTCACCGTCTCGCAACCCTTGAGCTACCTCCGCGTTGAGCAGTGCATCTTGGCTGAGCATTGGGGACGTGTAGGCCACGCCGTCCACTTTGAGCTGACCTGCCAAATCAGCTACATCTACGCCCGCGGGCACCATATGCATCTCTTCCTTATATAGGGCTCCTAAACTAACTTCGTCTCCCCAAGATACGGTCAGATCACGGGAACCCATTTCCTCAACTCGCCGATTTTTCAGAAAAGGTGAAAACAGAACGCTTGTACTGTTACAATGGCAGCGACCGAAGGTTTTAGCCTCTACAATATCTAGGTGAACCATCGCGTTCTTTGTCGCCTTCAACACAGCGGGCCCCATGGTCGCGTCGCGTCACACTAGTGACCAGTGGCGCCGAGCACTGCCCCGCGGTGACGACTGGCGACGAGTACCAAACAGAACACACTGTTTATTAACAAGGAATGGAGCTCCCTGTGACTGAAAGCTTGAACTCCTTCGAGGCCAAGAAGACCCTTGATGTCAACGGTAAGTCTTATGACTACTTTGACATCAACACCGTCTCCGGTCTGGAGAAGTTGCCTTATTCCCTCAAGGTGCTGGCAGAAAACCTGCTGCGTAACGAGGACGGCAAGAACGTAACCAAGGACCACATCAACGCCTTGGCAAACTGGGATCCGGAGGCAGAGCCGGACACCGAAATCCAGTTCACCCCAGCACGCGTCCTCATGCAGGACTTTACCGGTGTTCCTTGCGTTGTTGACCTCGCTACCATGCGTGAGGCCGTCTCCGCACTGGGTGGCACCCCGGATCAGGTTAACCCTCTCAACCCGGCCGAAATGGTCATTGACCACTCCGTCATCGTTGAGGCTTTCGGCTCTACCGATGCGTTGGAAAAGAACGTTGAAATTGAGTACCAGCGCAACGAAGAGCGCTACCAGTTCCTCCGCTGGGGTGCTGAGAACTTCTCCAACTTCCGCGTTGTTCCTCCGGGAACCGGCATCGTCCATCAGGTAAACATCGAGTACCTGTCCCGCGTTGTATTCGACAACGAGGGCCTCGCTTACCCGGATACCTGTATCGGTACTGACTCCCACACCACCATGGAAAACGGCCTGGGCATTCTTGGCTGGGGCGTCGGCGGCATCGAAGCAGAGGCTGCCATGCTCGGCCAGCCGGTATCCATGCTTATCCCGAAGGTCGTAGGCTTCAAGCTGACCGGTGAGATTCCTACCGGCGTTACTGCAACCGACGTCGTTCTTACCATCACCGAGATGCTGCGCGAACACGGCGTTGTGCAGAAGTTTGTTGAGTTCTATGGCAACGGTGTTAAGTCTGTCCCGCTGGCAAACCGCGCCACCATCGGCAACATGTCTCCTGAGTTCGGTTCCACCGCTGCGATCTTCCCGATTGACGAGGAGACCACCAAGTACCTCGAGCTCACCGGCCGCCCGCAGGAGCAGATCGACCGCGTCGAGGCCTACGCCAAGGCACAGGGAATGTGGCTGGAGGAGGACGCTCCAGAGGCAAAGTACTCCGAGTACCTCGAGCTGGACCTGTCCACCGTTGTTCCTTCCATTGCCGGCCCGAAGCGCCCGCAAGACCGCATCCTGCTGACCGAGGCCAAGGAGCAGTTCCGCAAGGATCTGGCTAACTACACTACCGACGAGGTTTGCGTTGACGAATCCACTGCCGAGGCAAAGCGCATGTCCGCAGAAGGCGGCGCTCCGGCTATGGAAGACGTCACCGGCGGCTTGAACAAGGCTCGTGAGGGTCACGGCGAGTCCTCGGCTACTGGCGCGAAGGGCCGTCATTCCAACCCAATTACCGTTGAGTCCCAAAACGGTGGCGAGTTCACCTTGGACCACGGCATGGTTGCCATTGCCTCCATTACTTCCTGTACCAACACCTCTAACCCATCCGTCATGGTGGGCGCAGGCCTTATCGCCCGTAAGGCAGCAGAAAAGGGCCTGCAGTCCAAGCCATGGGTTAAGACCATCTGCGCTCCTGGCTCCCAGGTTGTTGATGGCTACTTCCAGCGTGCAGACCTGTGGAAGGACCTCGAAGCCATGGGCTTCTACCTCTCCGGCTTCGGCTGCACCACCTGTATTGGTAACTCCGGCCCATTGCCGGATGAGGTTTCTGCAGCCATCAACGAAAATGACCTCGCTGCCACCGCGGTCCTTTCCGGTAACCGCAACTTCGAGGGCCGTATCTCCCCGGACGTCAAGATGAACTACTTGGCTTCTCCAATCATGGTCATTGCCTACGCCATTGCCGGCACCATGGACTTTGACTTTGATGCACAGCCACTGGGCCAGGACCAGGAAGGCAACGATGTCTTCTTGAAGGACATTTGGCCATCCCCGCAGGAGATTGAGGACACCATCCAGTCCGCTATCTCTCGCGAGATGTACGAGGCTGACTACGCCGACGTCTTCAAGGGCGACGACGCTTGGCGCAACCTGGACGTGCCGGAGGGCGAGACCTTCAAGTGGGATGAGGATTCCACCTACATCCGCAAGGCTCCTTATTTCGATGGCATGCCAACCGAGCCGAACCCGGTTGAAGACATCAAGGGTGCGCGCGTTCTGGCAAAGCTGGGCGACTCCGTCACCACTGACCACATCTCCCCTGCTTCCGCTATTAAGCCGGGTACCCCGGCTGCGCAGTACCTCGATGAAAACGGCGTTGCCCGCCAGGACTATAATTCCCTGGGCTCCCGTCGCGGTAACCACGAGGTTATGATGCGCGGTACCTTCGCGAATATTCGCCTGGCCAACCAGCTGGTCGACGTCACCGGTGGCTACACCCGTGACTTCACCCAGGAAGGCGGCCCGCAGGCCTTCATCTTCGATGCTTGCCAGAACTATAAGGAAGCCGGCATTCCGCTCGTTGTCATTGCTGGTAAGGAGTACGGCACTGGCTCTTCCCGCGACTGGGCAGCCAAGGGCACCAACCTGCTTGGTGTGAAGGCTGTTATCACTGAGTCCTTCGAGCGTATCCACCGTTCCAACCTGATTGGCATGGGCGTTATCCCACTGCAGTTCCCGCAAGGCGAGTCCCACGAGTCCTTGGGCTTGGATGGTACGGAGACCTTCGACATCGAGGGCATCTCCGCCTTCAACGATGGCTCCATCCCGAAGACCGTCCACGTAACCGCTACCAAGGAATCCGGCGAGACCGTGGAGTTTGATGCTGACGTTCGCATCGACACCCCGGGTGAGGCTGACTACTTCCGCCACGGCGGCATCTTGCAGTACGTTCTGCGTCAGATGGTCAAGAACTAAGCGTTTTCGCGCAGTCCTTCAGCCTACCCGAGGGGGCTAAAGGACTAAGTTCAGTCGACAACGCGGGGTTGCACCGCCCTCCCCAGGAAGGGCAATGCGGCCCCGCGTTTCGTCACGTCGATTTTATTTCTTATTTAAAATTACTAATTAAGCAATCTTTAGACATCCCCATTAAGGAGAGTTCCCTGCTATGCCCATCGTGAGCGAATCTGAGCTTAGCCGCCGCCGGCACGACATTCTCGTAGGTGCCCGCCGCTGCTTTGCAGAGCACGGGTACGAGGGAGCGACTGTTCGGCTACTCGAACAAGCGACGGGTAAGTCGCGTGGCGCAATTTTTCACCACTTCGGTGACAAAGAGTCACTATTCCTTGCCTTGGCGCAAGAAGATGCCGCTCGTCAAGCCGAAGTCGTGGCTCAAAATGGTTTGGTAGAAGTCATGCGGGAGATGCTCGACCATCCTGAGCGCCACGATTGGCTAGCCACTCGCTTGGAAATCACTTCCCTGCTACGCACTGACCCCTCGTTCGCCGCTCGGTGGAAAGAAAATCAATCGGTTCGTGATGAAGCCGTTCGCGCACGATTGGCATCTAATGCGGATAAGGGTCGCCTACGAGATGATGTAGGAATCGATACCTTAGCCATCTATCTTGAGGTATTTATGGACGGATTCATTAATCGGCTTGCCTTGGGCGATACCGCGGAGCTGGAAAATGTTCTTGACTTAGTAGAGCAATCCATCCGCGGTGTTCAGGTGAGCCCACAGTAACCCCCATACAACTACTTTTGCTCCCGGCAGCGTCTTAGCTGATGTTCGAAATAGCCGGGAGCAATTTTGTATCCGCTTATAGCTGCTGCGCCGGCAGTGTCTTTTCCGTTACTTCGGCATAGGTTTCTATTTCAGCCACAAACTTAGGATCGTGACAAGTAACCACCAAGGCGCTGCCGGACTGCAGTGCGTGGTGGATCATTTGGTGCATGAGCCAGCGGTCGGCAGCTGAAAGCAAGGTCTCTGGTTCGTCGAGCAGGACCACCGGTCGCTGCTGCCCGATCACGTGGGCAATCTGCGCAAGCCGCAGGCGAGACGATGGTAGATCGAGAGGATGATCTGCCGGATTGAGTCCCAGCAGGTTGCGCAAGGTGTCATTGGGGACGAGTTCTTCCACCGTTGGAAATATCGCCTGATCAAACGGCGATTGCAAGGCAAGAGCGGGTGGATTCGGGACAGCTCCGGCGCCATCGAGCCCAGCAGCAGCCCGCAGGAGTGTGGTCTTGCCACTGCCATTATCGCCTCGCAGCCACGTAACCGCAGATTTCGCGATAGGGATTTCTACCGGTCCGACGCTGAAGGAAGTGCCACGGGGCTGAGAAAAGTGCCACCATTTCTTCTTTGCTGCACTCCTGCATGCCGTTAGCGGACCGATACTCCCTGTCCGGGGGCTTGCAGAAACCCGCGGTAAGTCGACGGCCGCTACGAGCGGGTCTGTTCCTATGATGTGCCCACCCAATTCTGGCCAGGAAGCACTGGATATAGAAATGACGCAGGTTTCGGGCAACTCCTGCAAGAGGCGAATCACTTGCGTGCGCGAGTTTGCGTCTAGCCCGGCTGCAGGTTCGCACACAACCATGACTTCTGGCTCGCGAATGGCGACACAGGCAGCCGCAAGCCTGCGTGTTTGGCCACCGGATAGCTGTGTTGGGTCATGTTCGCAATAGTCAGACAATCCTACAGCGCGAAGCATTCGCTCCCCGCGCCGCTGCATTTCAGGGGCAGGCACGCCGGCATTTTCGAGGCCTAAAACTACTTCTTCGATGCAAGTTTCCCGCAGGAAGCTAATCTGTGCTGAGGCATCCGTGCCGATAATGGCTTCGGTAGATAGGTGTTCCGCTAGTTGCACGGCAACGTCTTCGACGGCTGTATCAGGTTCGACGAGTACTTGATAAATGGCCCCAGGGGTGGGCTTAATGCGGGCTAGATCCATGTAGTAATCACCACCGCAAAGCTAACTAGTGGAATGACCAGGCGTATGACGCGAGAGACCATGGAATCGGCAACAGGACGCAGGAGGGTGCGTTGCCCTTCTTGGTCGAATCCGACGGCGGCTAGGGCCTGGCCACGTTGGGTTCCTTGGGTAAGGAGGCGAGCGATGACAGGAATAATGACGCGCGAGATGGTATTGCGCCAGGACACGGTGATGCCGGCGAGCTGGTTGGCTTCACGGACGCAACGCCAAGCATGCGCACCTTGGGGCAGGGTTTGCAGGGAAGCTCCGACGATATACGCGACCTTGTGGCCAGCGCGCGAAACTTGCAGCCACTTGGCGATATCAGCAATGCGCAGCACTGCCATGGCCGCGATGAAGCAGGCCATGAGGGCGCAGAACCGCAGGGTGAGGGTGGCGGCGAGCACCAGGCCGTCGCTTGTTACCAGCGGCAGCACTGGGTCATCACCGTAAGGGGCGTGAATGACCAGCATGGAAAGGGCAGCTGGGGCGCTTAGCGCAACAGTTGTCAAAATTACGGAGGCGTTGCGGGTAGCGGCAGTACCGCAGACTAGGGCGATGAGGGCTACGCTTGCCGACGCCACCGGGGTATTCAGCGCCAAAGTAAGAATCCAGCCGCAGGCCGCGATCGTGATAACGGTGGCGGGATGAAGGCCTTGCATTAACGTGGCTGAAGGGATTCTCGGGTGCGCTGCGGCAGTGCCTTGACCGCTGCCCAGACAATGAGGAAGACCAGTGCCTTATCCAGGGGATCCGAAATAAAGGACTGGAGCGTAACCGAGGCGATGAGGGAATTGCCCAATTCGCGGAAGAGCGAAACAACCGCGCCCGTACCAAGACCTGCGGTACCGCCATAAACAAAGGCAGCCACTGGTGCGGCGAGCATGCCGGAAATGATTCCGATAATGGCGCCGCTGAGAATGACCCACCACACCTTAGTGAAAGCGCCCTTCTTGATTACCACTCCGGAGAGGAACCCCGTGGCGGCGGACACGGCGGCGAAGGGCAGAGCGGCAGGGTTCAACAGCCCCCATACGACGGAGGACAATGTACCGGTAGCCAATCCGGCGATGGGTCCGGCGAGCGCGGCTACCAGGATTGTTCCTACGGAGTCGATATACAGCGGAACGCCGATAGAACCGATAATTTCGCCGACAACAATATTGAGCACTAGCGCTACCGGGATGATGGCGATGGTTCGCGCCGGTAGTGCCGGAACGGTGCCGGCTAGAAGAAGCGCGGCACCAACGAGGTAGCCGGCGAGGGTAATGAGCGCCTCTGTCGAACCGGCAACGGATTCCCAATCAGTAGGACGCAGAAGAACCAGATAAATCCAGGTTGCGGCGACGATGAGTGCGCCCGCGATGACCATAACCTTGCGGGCGGGGGTGAGAGAAAGCTGTGACACAGTAAAAGTCCAAATCCACATACCGAAAAATGGGCAAAGTAAGCGCCGACCGCGGATGGTGCTGCTTTCCTATGTCACCTCGGAAAGCGATCTCGCACGGCACGTGCGCCGCGGATAATAGTAGAGGCTCTGCGTGTTAAAAGCCACTAATGCGAAGCCAATAGCGTCAATCCCCGCGCGCATTCGTGGTGTGCGGCCTCCATGTCTGCGCTTGTTACCAGCCGCGCGTTGTGGGCGCGGCCCCAATGGTTGCGCAAATCCGCAACGCTCGTGCCACGCAGCAGTGGCGATTCCGCCTCGACGTCCACGGTCGTTTTTGTCGTTTCATAAGGGACGCGTCCGAGTGCAATCATGCAGGTCAAGAGGTCGTGGATTTGAGCTTGATATCCCTCCCCTTGTGCCTGGTGGAATTCAAAATAAAATCGCAGCACGTCCGGCAGGATTTGCGCTGTGGGGTGCTCCCCTAACAATTCCAAGGCCGCGTCTAGGCGCTGCGGGGTGATGAGAAACTGTTCCGTTACTTCGAGGGAACACAGCGTGGTGAGAACGCGCGGGGCAGTTGAATGAAAATGTTGGGATGCAGCGTTTGGATCCACCCAAAAGTTCCACTCGGCAGTTGGCGTGGTGTTTCCGCGGTAATTGACCGCGCCGCCCATGATTGTGATGGCACCGAAGCGCGCGACAGCCTCGCGATGGGTTGCCTCGAAAGCAGCAAGGTTGGTGACCGGTCCAGTAACGATCAGCTGCAGATCGTCGTGGGTGGCTAATGCCTCTTCCCATACCTGCTGCCAATCGTGCTGTGGCAGCCTGGCGGCGGCAGCGGGGGCATGTGCGTAGCCCAGCCCTGTCGGGCCATGAGTCTCAGGGGTGGTGGTGAGATCCACCTTGAGGGGTTGGGGTACGCCGGGGGCTACGGGGACGTCGGCAAGCGAGCAAAGGTCCATAATCCAGCGGGCATTAGCCGCGGTCTGGTGGACCTCGACGTTGCCGGCCGTGGTGGTAACGCCCACCAGCTCGATCTCACCGGCATGATGCAGGCCCGCCAAGTACATGAGGGCGAGGCAATCATCGATGCCAGGATCGCAATCAATAAGTACAGCTGGTGGCTTAACAGTCATAATGCCAGCCAGTCTAGCGCCTTATTTGATGGAGCTTACGGGATTGTCGCCATCAACGAAGGCAAGCGGGGATTCCGGCAGGTTTTCGCGGCCAAGGGCCTCGACGATGACGTCCGCAACCAGCTCGCGGGAAGAAGTCAAAGACTCCTTCAGCATCTTATCCTCAATCTGCTCAATGCCCTTGGCTGGTTCCTCGGTCAGCATCGCTGGTTTGAGGATGAGGTGCGGGTAGCTGGCCTGTACAAGGCGGTTGTCTACTTCCTTCTTAGACTCCACATAGGCATACCACTTCTCATCGGCAGGATCCGTGGTTGCTACCTGGGAGCCGACGTAAGAGATCATCACATAGGCAGGCACTTTCTTGCCCTCCTGCTGCAACTTGTCCATCGCGTCGAGGGTAGCGAGGGCGCCATCGCGGTCGACGGCCCAGGTGAGGTCTGCCCCACCTCGGCCGCCATTGCCGGCGCCCCAGACTACAGCGTCATAAGCGGCGAAAAGCTCTGCCCACTGCCCCACGGTTTGTTCAGTAATATCCGCCATAACCGGGGTCGCGCCGAGCTTTTCAATCTCGGCCTTCTGCTCTGGGTTGCGGATGAGGGAGTGGACGTCGTGGCCGGCATCAACCAGCTTAGGGGCAGTGAGCTGTCCGACCTTGCCGTGTCCACCGATGTACAGAATCTTCTTCTTATTAGTCATACCTCCCCACCGTAACAACGGCGCAGCCGGCGTGCAGACGCCCTCCCCTATCTGACACGCACAAACCATCGCGGCGGGCCCGGCAAGAAGATAGAATTGCATGCATGTATGCCATTATGACCGTCACCGGTGCCGATAGCACCGGCATCATCGCCGCGGTGACCACTACCCTTGCAGAACTCGATATCAACGTCATCGACGTCTCCCAGACCCTTATGGGCGGATACTTCACCATGATCCTGCGCGTCGAATTCGATGCGGACAAAGTCACGATCCAGACCATCAAGGAGCGCATGCGCCCCGTGGCGGAGGAAAAGCATCAGTCCATCCGCATTCAGTCCGAAGACCTTTTCACCGCCATGAACGAAATTTAATATGAGTACGCGATTTAATACCACCAATATCTTGGACACCATCGAGATGATTGAGAACTATCGTCTCGATATCCGCACCGTGACCATGGGCATCTCCCTCCTCGGATGCACTCGCTCCACCATGGAGGCTACCTGCCAGGCCATCTATGACCGGGTCACCCAGCAGGCAGGGCGCCTCGTCGAGGTTTGCGAAGGCATCGAGGGCGAGCTCGGTATCCCCATCGTCAATAAACGCATCTCCGTAACCCCCATCTCGTTGGTGGTGGCCGGCGTAGAGGGAAACCCCGTTGATGCGGCAAAGGCGCTGGACAAGGCAGCAAAAGAGGTTGGCGTCAACTTCGTGGGCGGCTATTCCGCCTTGGTAGAAAAGGGGGCTACTACCGCGGAACAGAAACTCATCAGCTCCATTCCGGAGGCGCTGGCTACTACGGACGTCGTGTGTTCCTCCGTAAACATCGCCAGCTCTCGCGCTGGCATCAACATGGATGCAGCCAAGAAGATGGGCGAGGTCATCAAGGAAGCGGCCGAGCTAACTAAGGATGATTCCGCCATTGCGTGCGCCAAGCTCGTGGTCTTTGCTAACTCCGTGGGAGATAATCCCTTTATGGCCGGCGCCTTCCACGGCATTGAGGAACCCGATTGTGTGGTCTCCGTGGGCGTTTCTGGCCCGGGTGTGGTCGACCGTGCCCTGGGTTCGCTCGAGGGGGCCAGCTTAGACCAGGTTGCAGAAGAGGTGAAGAAGGCTGCTTTCAAGATCACTCGCGCCGGGCAGCTAGTAGGCACCATGGCCTCGGAGCGCCTGGGCGTTCCTTTCGGCATCATCGACCTTTCTCTTGCCCCCACCGCCGAATTGGGCGATTCGGTTGCGCACATCTTGGAGCACATGGGCCTAGACCAGGTGGGCACCCACGGCACCACAGCAGCCTTGGCTCTGCTTAACGACGCCGTTAAGAAGGGTGGCATGATGGCTTGTTCCCGCGTGGGCGGATTGTCTGGTTCCTTCATCCCCGTTTCCGAGGACAAAGGCATGATCGATGCGGTCAAGTCCGGCTCCATTTCCATGGACAAGCTGGAGGCCATGACCGCCATTTGCTCGGTTGGCTTCGACATGATTGCCCTGCCGGGCGATACCTCTGCCGCGACGATCTCGGGCATGATCGCTGATGAGGCCGCCATTGGCGTGATGAACCATAAAACCACCGCAGTACGCGTCATTCCGGTACCTGGTGCCCAGGTAGGCGACGAGGTCAGCTTCGGTGGGCTTCTTGGCTACGCCCCTGTCATCCCGGTCAATCAAGTGGGAAATGCGCAGTTCATTAACCGCGGCGGTTTCATCCCCGCGCCGGTGCATGGATTCCGCAACTAGCGCCAGCGACAACCGCGCCGCGGGCTACTCCGCGGCGTGCTCTTCACCCGGCTTATCGGATTCCGCCCACGCAGCTAGGTTGGCCTGGAAGTGCTGGTAGGAATCCTCTAACTGTTGCAGCTCCACCTCGCCGCCTACCTGGCGGCGGGCATCGGAGTAGATGGCCCGTGCGGTGTCGTCAAGCACGCGCCGGCGTTCCGCTGTGCGAAGAAGGGCAACCACCTTAGCGAGGTTATCCAGCATGCTGAGGTAAATCTCCGCATTATCGGCTGCGTCGCGCCGAATCTGAGTAAACATCGCCTCGACGATTTCGGCATAGCTGAAGGTCTGATAATCCAGCCGAAACTCGCCGCCCACATGCACAATGCCCTGCGGAAGCCGCTTATCCCCAATCACGGTGAGGATCTGGGTAAAGCGGTCAATGATATCAATCACAGTAAATGGATCATTAACGCCGGTGCTCAAAGCGCGGGCAGCAATTTCTGCAAGGTGCCGGGCGGTAAACCGAGGGTCGTGGGCAGAGGCGTTTTCGCGGTGCTGGGTGAGTACGATGTGACGCTCCATATCTTCCGGCAAACGCGGCACGCCGTGGGCAATGACCTCGCCTTCCAGCACTAGATCTCCCGGTGCCACGCCCAGATGCACCGCGCAATTCTCCCGCGCCGCAGCCTGAGCAATGGCGTCATAGTCCACGAATTTGAGATAGCCAGTCCCACTACTGCGGCGCTCTTGCGCGTTCGTGTAGAACTCTGGCCCCGGCGCTTTTACTTTCTCTTCCTCCTCACCGCGGCGGATGAGCCGGCGCATGTGGCTTTCTACGTCTTGGGCAACGACGTGCACCACGTGGGACATGCTAATCGATTGCGCAATGTGCACGATGAAGTAGATAAGGAAGACAACGCAGCCGATGGCCAGCAGGACCGTGACGGCTACATTGAGGGAAGGAACATATTCTTCTTCCCCACCGCCGCCGGTACGGACCGCGCGCAAGGATAGGAGCGCAAAAATAAAGGTTGCCAGGTAGATCGCCAACGTGGATTGAATGGAGCGATCCTTTAAAAACTCGTGTAGTAGGCGCGGGCCCATCACCGTGACGACACCGGATAGCGCGGTCAGCGTGATGAAAAAGACGGTGCCGGCCAAGGAGAGTGACGAGGTTGCTACCGCGCTTAAAATCCCTTGCGCGCTATCGGCGCTGCCGTCATAAAAGGGCGTGGCCGACACATCAAAATTGCTACCAACCGCAATGAGCAATTCCGCGCCGATCGCGGCTATGGCCACCGCCACGGCGGGGATGAGCCAAAACTTCTCCCGCCAGGCGGGCATCCTCTCCAGCAGTGTCTTCATAAATCCCTAAGCTAGCTCCACGATCTCCATATAGTCATCGGACCACAGGTCCTCATCACCGTCGGGCATGATGATCACGCGTTCCGGATCCAGTGCCTTAACCGCACCCGGATCGTGCGTCACCAGCACCACAGCGCCTGTATACGTTTTCAGTGCATCAAGCACCTGCTCGCGCGAAATTGGGTCCAAGTTATTGGTCGGCTCGTCTAGCAACAGGACATTCGCGCGGCTGGAGACCAAGGCGGCCAGTGCAAGGCGCGTCTTCTCGCCGCCGGAGAGGGTGCCCGCAGGTTGCTCCAACTTCTCGCCGGAAAACATAAAGGCGCCAAGCAGGCTGCGCAACTCCTGCTGATCCGCGTCAGGACAGGCATCGATGGTGTTTTGCCACACGGACTTATCTGGGTCGATGGTGTCATGTTCCTGCGCGAAGTAGCCGATACGCAGGCCGTGGCCGCTGACGATGCCACCTTCACCATCGGTGCGCTCCACACCGGCCAGCAATTTCAACAGGGTGGTCTTACCTGCACCGTTGTAGCCGAGAACGACCACCCTAGAGCCTTTGTCGATAGCGAGGTCTACGCCCACGAAAACCTCTAGCGAGCCGTACATCTTGGTCAGGCCCTTGGCATTCATTGGCGTCTTGCCGCACGGCGCCGGCTCGGGGAACTTGATATTGGCCACCTTATCGGCCACGCGAACCTCATCGAGCTCGCTCATCATGTGTTCAGCACGGTGGAGCATCTGCTTTGCCGCGGCGGCCTTGGTTGCCTTGGCACCGAGTTTGGCCGCCTGCTTTTGCAGTGCAGACGCCTTCTTCTCCGCATTGGCGCGCTCTCGGCGACGCCGCGCTTCATCGGTAGCACGCGCATCAAGGTACTTCTTATAGCCCATGTTGTACACATCGGCCTCGCCGCGGACCGCATCGAGGAACCATACTTTATTGCACACGGCCTCAAGCAGTTCGACGTCGTGGGAAATCATAATGAGCCCGCCCTCGTGCTTGGACAGGAATTGGCGCAACCACGTAATGGAGTCCGCATCCAGATGGTTAGTCGGCTCATCCAAGAGCAGAGTGGTCTGGGACTTGCCGGAGCCTTCAGTAGCGGCAAAAAGGATCTGTGCCAGCTCCACGCGGCGGCGCTGGCCGCCCGAAAGAGTCTTAAGCTTCTGATCTAAAACACGCTGCGGCAAGCCCAAATTATCGCAAATCTGCGCACACTCGGAATCAGCCTCATAGCCGCCGAGCGACTCGAACTGCTCCTCTAAGCGGGAATACTTACGGATGGCCTTATCCCGGAACTTTTCGTCCGTGGCCGATTCCATGAGCTCTTGTTGCTTGGCCATTCGGCGCTTGAGATCATCCAAGCCGCGTGCGGAAAGAACGCGCTCGCGCGCCGTTTGCTCGATATTTCCCTCGCGGGAATCCTGGGGCAAATAACCAATGGGGCCCGAGCGGGTCACAGAGCCGCCATAAGGCTCCGTCTCCCCTGCCAAAATGCGCATGGTCGTCGTCTTGCCCGCGCCGTTGCGGCCGATGAGGCCGATGCGGTCGCCGGGCTGCACGCGGAGGTGCTGCCCGGGGGCGTCGAGAAGCGTGCGCGCTCCTACCCTGACTTCGAAATCATTGGTTACAATCACGAAGAAATAGTCTAGCAATTGACACGGCCAACGCTAAGACGCACTAACGCCCCCAACAGCCACTTCCCTAATCCGAGAAATGCGCTGCTGGGGGCGTGTGATTAATACGCGATTTTAGACCGCGAAGCCGAGGGCCTGAAGCTGCTCGCGGCCCTCCTCAGTAATCATCTGCGGGCCCCATGGCGGCATCCATACCCAGTTGATGCGGACGGCATCGGCCAGCTTATTGGCCTTGACGATGTCCTCGACCTGCTCTGCAATGACATCGGTCAGCGGGCACGCCGGCGAGGTCAGCGTCATATTGATCATGACGATCTCCTTGCCATTGTCCTCTTCGAACCAAAGGTCATAGACGAGACCCAGGTCAACGACGTTAATGCCGAGCTCGGGGTCAATGACATCACGCATGAATTCGGTGACATCAAAGGCCTTAGAAATCTGCTCTTCAGTCTGCTCCGGGCGCTCGCCGCTGCCGGAGAATGAAGAGTTCTCGTTCTGATAAGGATCTACGGGTTCGGTCATCTAGTTCTCCACTTCAGTTAGTGCATCGGCGGATGCAGCCTGGAAGGCCTTCCATCCGAGGAGCGCACACTTTACGCGCGCTGGGTACTGGGACACACCGGCAAAGGCGACGCCGTCACCGATGAGGTCTTCATCGCCCTCTTCTTGGCCACGAGAGGTAATCATCTTTTCGAACTCGGCCAGCTTCTCATTGGCTTCCGCAAGCGGCAGCCCCACGATCTCTTCAGCCATAACCGAGGTGGAAGCCTGCGAAATGGAGCAGCCTTCCGCGTCATAGGAGACGTCCTCTACGGTCTTGCCGTCGTCGGAAAGCCGCACGCGCAGGGTGAGCTCATCGCCGCAGGACGGGTTCACGTGGTGAACCTCGGCCTGATACGGCTCCCTCAAGCCGGCGTGTTGGGGGTTCTTATAGTGATCCAGGATGACGTCCTGGTACATGGAATCTAGGTTCATGAGGCAACTCCAAAGAATTCGCGGGCAGCCTTGATTGCGTCCACCAGCTTATCTACTTCTTCCTCGGTGTTATAAAGGTAGAAGCTAGCGCGGGCGGTGGACTGTGCGCCGCAGGCACGGTGCAGTGGCCACGCACAGTGGTGGCCAACGCGAATGGACACACCGTGGTCATCGAGGACCTGGCCTAAGTCGTGCGGGTGAACGCCTTCCACAGTGAAGGAAATGGCGCCACCGCGATTTTCGGTGGTCTCTGGACCGATGATGCGCAGACCAGGGATTTCCTTGAGCTGGCGCAATGCACGCTCGGTGAGCTTCTTTTCGTGGGCGTGGATATTGTCCATGCCCACTTCTTCCAAGAACTTCACCGCTGCGCCAAGGCCAACCACCTGGCTGGTCATCTGCGTGCCCGCTTCAAAGCGCGTCGGGGGCTCGGCAAAGGTGGTCTCTTCCATCTTGACGATCTCAATCATGGAGCCACCGGTCAGGAAGGGTGGCAGCTTCTTGAGCAGCTCATCCTTGCCGTACAGCACACCCACGCCGCTGGGGCCGCACATCTTATGGCCGGAAAAGGCCGCGAAATCCACGTCCAAGGCGTGGAAATCCACCGCCATGTGTGGCACCGACTGGCAGGCGTCGAGGACGACCATGGCGTCCACCGCGCGGGCGCGGCGCACCAGTTCATCCACGTCCGCCACGGCACCCGTGACATTGGATTGGTGAGTAAACGCAACTACCTTGACGGAATCATCGAGCTCGAGCGAATCAAGATCGATACGGCCGTCTTCGGTCATGGAATACCACTTCAACGTAGCGCCAGTGCGAGCGCAGAGCTCCTGCCACGGCACCAAGTTGGCGTGGTGCTCCAATTCGGTGATCACGACGGTGTCGCCCTCGCCCACGTAGAGGTCTCCCGCACGCTCGTCGCTCAGCACATAGGCAACTTCGTTCAGGGCCTCGGTGGCGTTCTTGGTAAAGGCGATTTCGTCGCGGTCCGCACCCACGAATGCGGCGATAGCTTGTCGCGCGGACTCGTAGGCATCATCGGCCTCTTCTGCCAGTTGATAGGAACCGCGGTGGACAGGAGCGTTCGTGTGCAGCACAAACTCCTCCTCCGCCTTCCATACCGGCAGCGGGCGCTGGGAAGTAGCGCCCGAATCCAGGTACACCAGTGGCTTATCACCACGCACCGTGCGCTGGAGAATCGGGAACTGTTCCCTAATTGCGTTTACATCAAATCCAGTCATGAATCTTCTTTAGATAGTCGCGGTTGACCGGCCCGTGGTCGGTCCTTACTTCAGGAACTGGTCGTAGCCGTCAGACTCGAGCTGATCTGCCAATTCAGCGCCACCGGTCTTGATGACTTGACCGTCTGCAAAGACGTGCACAAAGTCCGGCTTAACGTAGTTCAGGATGCGCTTGTAGTGGGTAATCATCAAGATGCCACCATTGGTTTCCTTCTGGTAGCTATTGATGCCCTCAGACACGATGCGCAGAGCGTCGACGTCTAGGCCGGAGTCGGTCTCGTCCATAACTGCGAACTTCGGCTTCAGGATATCCAGCTGCATGACTTCGTGGCGCTTCTTCTCACCGCCGGAGAAGCCTTCGTTGACGGAGCGGGAGATGAAGGACTTATCAATCTTCAAATTCTCGCGGGCCTGGGTAAGCTCCTTGTTCCATTCACGCAGCTTCGGTGCTTCACCGCGAATGGAGGTGACTGCAGAGCGCATGAACTGAGAGACCTTTACGCCTGGTACCTCAGTTGGGTACTGCATCGCCAAGAAGAGGCCGGCGCGAGCGCGCTCGTCGACGGGCATCTCCAGCAGATTTTCGCCGTCGAGAAGCACCTCGCCCTCGGTAACCTCATACTTTGGGTGGCCGGCGATGGTGTAAGACAAGGTGGACTTGCCGGAACCGTTCGGACCCATGATCGCATGGATCTCGCCGGAGTTGATAGTCAGGTTAACGCCCTTGAGGATTTCCTTCGGCTCGCCGCCTTCTTCCGTCGGCAGCACCTGGGCGTGGAGGTTTTTAATTTCCAGAGTAGACATAATGTGTGTGGTTTTCCTTCTATGAAAGATTTAGGCGGAGATCTTTTCCAGTTCTTCGGAAATACGGTTTTCCAATTCCTCGGACAGGGACTGCACCGGAATACGGTGGATGACCTCATTGAAGAAGCCACGGATGATGAGGCGGCGGGCTTCAGCCTCTGGAATGCCGCGAGACATCAGGTAGAACAACTCGATGTCATCGAAGCGACCAACGGTGGCCGCGTGGCCTGCACCGGTAATTTCACCGGTCTCAATCTCCAAGTTAGGGATTGCGTCCGCGCGAGCGCCCTCGGTCAGAATCAGGTTGTTGTTGGTCTCGTAGGTATCGGTGCCCTGTGCATTGGAGCGGATAAGGACATCGCCCACCCAGCAGGTGCGGGCCTCATTGTCCTTGGTGCCCTGCAGTGCGCCCTTGTAAAGGACGTGGGAGCGGCAATTAGGGACGGAGTGATCCACCAGCATCCGGTTTTCAAAGTACTGGCCTTCGTCAGCGAAGTAGACGCCCAGCAGCTCTGCGTCGCCGCCTTGCTCGGTGAAGTTCACGCGAGGCACGATGCGTACCACCTCGCCGCCAAAGATGGCGGAGTTGTGGCGCAGCACAGAGTCGCGGCCGAGCTGTGCCACGTGGTTAGACAGGTGTACGGCATCGTCTTCCCAATCAACGTCAACAACGACGGTCAGGTGAGCGCCATCGCCCACGATAAACTCGACGTTATCCGCGTGGGTGCCAGAACCGACGTACTTCAAGATAACGGTGGCTTCCGCATGGTGGCCTACCTCGATGGAGGTGGCGCCAAAGGAAGTTACGCCCTCGCCCTTGCCGGTATAGGTAATGACCACGGGCTCTTCCACCTGAGCCTCGGCGTCAATGGTGACAACCTGGCCTTCAGGCATAGAAGTCCACGCCTGTGCCGCAACGCGGTCAGACGGGGTACCAACGCGGCCCAAGCGCTCGTCATCGCGTGCGACGGTCTCGGAGCTTACGCCGGGATGTTCGCTCACGGTGACGTCCTGTGCCACTGCCTCAGCGAACTCGCCATTGTGCAGTCCACGGAGCTTGCGCAGGGAGACAAAGCGCCACACCTCATCGCGGCCGTGCGGCACCGGGAAGTCCTCCACGTTGGTGGAGGTAAAGACATCACCCTTGGTAATCTTATCCGGATTGAATTCGTTCGAAGCGACCATTTTCTTTAGCCGACCGATCCTTCCATTTGCAGTTCGATGAGGCGGTTGAGCTCGAGGGCGTACTCCATCGGCAGCTCCTTAGCAATCGGCTCAACGAAGCCACGCACGATCATCGCCATTGCTTCTTCTTCCGCGATACCGCGGGACATCAGGTAGAACAGCTGCTCCTCAGAAACCTGGGAAACGGTTGCCTCATGGCCCAGCGTGACGTGATCATTGCGGATGTCGTTATACGGGTACGTATCCGAACGCGAGATATTGTCCACCAGCAACGCGTCGCACTCGACGTTAGAGGTGGAATGGTGCGCGTTCTGATTAACCTGCACCAAGCCGCGGTAAGCGGCGCGACCGCCGGCACGGGCAACCGACTTAGACACGATATTGGAAGAGGTGTGCGGAGCCATGTGAGTCATCTTGGCGCCCGTGTCCTGGAACTGGTTCTCACCAGCAAAGGCAACGGAGAGAACCTCACCCTTGGCGTAAGGACCGGTCATCCATACGGCCGGGTACTTCATGGTGACCTTGGAGCCAATGTTGCCGTCGACCCATTCCATGGTACCGCCTTCTTCTACCTTGGTGCGCTTGGTCACCAAGTTGTAGACGTTGCTGGACCAGTTCTGAATGGTGGTGTAGCGGCAGCGGCCGCCCTTCTTCACGATGATCTCCACTACTGCGGAGTGCAGGGAATCAGACTTGTAGATAGGAGCGGTACAGCCCTCGACGTAGTGAACATAAGCGTCCTCGTCGACGATGATGAGGGTGCGCTCGAACTGGCCCATATTTTCCGTGTTGATGCGGAAATAAGCCTGCAGTGGAATATCTACGTGCACGCCCTTGGGCACGTAGATAAAGGAGCCACCGGACCACACAGCGGAGTTCAGCGCGGAAAACTTATTGTCACCGGCCGGGATAACGGTGCCGAAGTACTCCTTGAAAAGCTCAGGGTAGTCACGCAGTGCGGTATCAGTATCGACGAAGATAACGCCCTGGCTTTCCAGGTCCTCACGGATCTGGTGGTAGACAACCTCGGACTCGTACTGGGCTGCCACACCGGCAACGAGGCGCTGCTTCTCAGCCTCTGGAATGCCCAACTTATCGTAGGTGGCCTTGATGTCGTCCGGGAGGTCTTCCCAGGTCTGGGCCTGCTCCTCAGTGGACTTCACGTAGTACTTAATCTGGTCGAAGTCGATGCCAGACAAATCCGCACCCCAGGTGGGAACGGGCTTCTTATCAAAGATGTTGAGTGCCTTCAGGCGCTGGTTAAGCATCCATTCCGGCTCGCCCTTCTTGGCGGAAATATCGCGTACTACATCTTCGTTCAAGCCGCGGCGAGCAGAAGCACCAGCCGCGTCCGAGTCGTGCCAGCCGTACTCATATGCACCAATGGAATCAATAATTTCATCATCGGTCATCTTGTTCTCGGGTGCCGATTGTGCCTGGGTCATGACTCGCTCCTTTCAGTATTTGTATTAACGGGTGTCAAGGGGATGTTCGTGGTACAGATCCCGTGACCGCCAGCAATGGAGGCCAAAGGCTGTACGTGTTTGCCTAATAGAGCAGAAAAGACTTCTTGTTCCGCCTCACACAGCTCCGGATGCTCGGCCGCCACATGGGAGACCGGACAATGATGCTGACAGATTTGCACTCCCTGACCAGCGCGGTCCACCGTGGCGGCATACCCGTGCCCATCCAAGACCTCAGCCAGCTTACGGGCCACGTCCTCTACAGATTCGCCCTCTTCTATCAAGGGACGCACGTCTGCAACGAGTCGCTCGAAGCGGACCTTGGCAAAGTGCTTAACAGCCTCAGACCCGCCAACGGCGCGTAGCGCCGTCAAGGCATCAGAGGCCAAATCATCGTAGGCGTGGCCGAATTGCGCCCGGCCACGATCAGTGAGGCGGAAGTGTTTGGCTGGTCGCCCGCGACCAGAGCCGCTACCCGCTGAATTGCGGGTAACTGGGCGGCGGCGCACAACCTCCGTCAGTTCCTCTTCCACCAAATTGTCTAAGTGCCGGCGGATTCCGGCAGCAGAAAGGCCAAGGCGTTCACCCAAGTGGGAAGCGGTAACGGGCCCGTCCTTCAGCAGCAACAGCATCACTTGCCGGCGGGTATCGCCGTCCGTAGTGCGGGATTCCTTAGCCGCCTTGTGCGTAGTTTCTACGCGCTGAGGTGTGCTCATGCCGGGACCTCCCTTCGTGCTTCGCTCACTTACAGCCGCCCTGCAACCGACTCCCGTAATTCCGCGAGTCGCACCGCAGTCCAACTGTGCCTCCTTTATTAGACAACACTAGTGTTCCTTAATTCATTCCGGAATGCCACCATTGGCCATTCTTCGGCGTGGCACGGGGGTGGCTAGCTTTTCTCATCGCCACAACCGGCGGTGCTGCGCGCGCTAAAAGGGCGGGCCTGCTGGGGTTGGGGCGGAGGATTCGCGTAAGGTCTTATCCCATGACAGGCAAATTCCGCGGCTTTCTTTCCGGCGTCAAGGCCGAGCTGCCGCAGCTGGGCACCGCTGGTTCTCGGTCTGCGCGACTACACGCCGAGGACACCGGAGCCGCGGAACCTGATTCGCGTTTTGATTTTGTCCCTGCCAATGCGGATGGCCTAAAGCGCACCACCACCGCACAATGGCGGACGTTTTTTATCCTGCGCTGGGTGGGCACAGTGGGTTCTCTGCTTATCGCCTTCGGCGCGTTGGGAGCCGGCGCTCTCCCAGTAGTGGGAAACCCTTATGACAACGTGCCTTTTGGCTCCCTCATGTCCCGCATGCTGCAGACTTCTTCTGCCATAGTCATGGTGGGAGTGGGCCTGTTGGTCGCCGCCTGGGTTTTCCTGGCCCCTTTTGTAGGCACTCCGCTGCGCCAACCCCAGGAAGGTGCCCTCACCCCAACGCGCGCCCGCCGGCTCGTCACCACACACCAGCTGTGGCGCACGTGGGCCGGCTGGGTCATCCCGCTGATATTTACCGCCCCGCTCTTTACCCAGGACATCTACTCCTACTTGGCCAACGGTTCCATCGTGATGCAGGGCATGGATCCGTATTCTGCAGGACCAGTGCAATTGCTTGGCGCGGGTGATGAGCTCGCCCGATCCGTACCGTTTATCTGGGCTAACTCCCCCTCCCCTTATGGCCCCGTAGCGCTCGGGCTCGCTGGAGTGGTGAGCGCAGTTACCTCAAATTCCATCCTCTTGGGAGTAATCGCCCACCGGCTCTTATCCATCGCCGGCATAATGGTTGCTGGGTGGGCAATTAGCTGTCTCGCGCGGCGCTGCCGGGTATCTCCAGAATCTGCCCTATGGCTCGGCATTCTCAACCCACTCACTATCTTGCATCTGGTGGGCGGAATCCATAATGAGTCCATCATGTTGGGCCTGCTCCTAGTGGGTATGGAGCTGGGCCTGCGGGGCGTCGACAAGCTGGAAAAGTCCACGCGCGGTGCCTACCTAGCACTAATAGCTTCTGGATTTTGTCTGTCCTGCGCCGGAATGGTCAAGGTAACCGGCTTTATTGGACTAGGTTTTGTAGGGATGGCCTATGCCCGCCACCTGATAGACAAGGACGGTGCACCACCCTGGAAGGCCTTGGCCTACGCCGTTGCCCTGCAGCTAGTTATTTTAATTGCAACCATTGCCCTCATTAGCGCCTTGACCGGCATTGGCCTGGGGTGGATCACGGGACAAGGCGGCGCGGCCTCCATCCGCTCGTGGCTTTCTACCTCCACCGCCGTAGGCGTGGGCACCGGATTCATCGGAATGCTGCTGGGTCTAGGTGACCACACCGAAGCTATTCTCACCGTAACCCGTACCTTTGGCGTGCTGGTGGCAGTAGCTTTCATGACCCGCATGCTCTTTGCAACGTTGCGCGGCCGCATTCACCCTGTGGGAGGACTCGGCACCGCCTCCTTAGTGCTGGTTATCTTCTTTCCCGTCGTCCATCCGTGGTACATCCTGTGGGCGGTACTGCCTTTGGCCGCATGGGCCAACCGGCTTATATTCCGTTTCTGCGTCGTGGCCTATTCGGCAGCTATGAGCTTTTTTGTACTGCCGCGCGGCCTCGGGTTGCCGCCCAGCACTATCATTGTCATCTACGTGTCGGCAGCCTGCACTTTCGCCGTCATCACCGCCCTGTGGTGGGTTGCAGTGCGGCGCAGCGGAATCCGTGTCCTAAACTAATCCCACGTGAATTCCATTTCAGCCGATCGCCCAGCCCTCACCGTGGACAACGTGGTGAAAAAATATGGCTCCACCACCGCCGTTAACGGTCTAAGCCTTAGCGTTGCCACAGGTGAGGTCTTTTGCCTCCTTGGCCCCAATGGCGCCGGAAAGTCCACGACGATCGAGATGTCAGAGGGTTTTATCCACCCCACCAGCGGCACAATCGACGTCCTCGGGCTAGACCCGAGTTCCGCACCGGACAAGGTGCGCGAAAAGGTTGGGATAATGTTGCAGGGTGGCGGTTCCTACTCCGGCATCCGTGTTCTGGAAATGCTAGAACTTTCCGCTAGCTACAGCACCCATCCCCTCTCCCCGCACTGGCTACTGGAAACGCTCGGGCTGGAAGGAGTAGCCCGGACTCCCTATCGCAGACTCTCCGGCGGGCAGCAGCAACGACTTTCCCTCGCCCTAGCAATCATCGGTCGGCCCGAGCTAGTTTTTCTCGATGAGCCCACCGCTGGCATGGATGCACAATCCCGTTTGGCGGTCTGGGACCTTGTTCGAGCCCTGAGGCGCGATGGCGTCACCATTGTTCTTACCACCCACCTCATGGATGAAGCGGAGTCACTAGCGGACCGAGTGGCAATCATGGATCATGGCGAGCTGGTAGCCCACGGCTCCCCCGCGGAACTTACCGCCCAGTCGGACTCGGCAGGGCTTAGTTTCAGCACCGATATCGATGTTGATATGGAGGCTTTGGCTGAGGCTGGAATTCCAGCGACCAAATCCCGGCCGCTGCATTACCGCTTGACCCAAGCCGGCACACCCGAGACGATTGCCGCGCTGAGCGCCGAACTTGCCCGCCAAGGAGTCCTGCTGCGGCGCTTAGACGCAGCCCACCGCAACTTAGAGGAGGTCTTCCTTGACCTTACCGGGCGCCATTTGCGCAGCTAGCTGCGCCCTCCGCCAGGATCGAATTCAATCAACTGCGTTGCGGAAAGAAGCCACCACATGAGCACTACATTTAACACTGGAACCTTTACCCCGGCCCCCAAACGGGCTAGTGCCGGCGCCATGTTGCTCGCGCAAGGAAAGATGGAAGCAAAACTCATGCTGCGCCACGGCGAACAGCAATTGCTGAGCGTCATCATACCGCTGGCCCTGCTCATTGGCGCGGCCCACCTAGAGTCGCTCACCGGACATGGCTTGCACGAGGTTTTTCCCATGGTGCTTGCAGTAGCGGCCACCTCCGCAGGCTTTACAGGTCAGGCCATTTCACTTGCCTTTGACCGGCGCTACGGGGCCCTTAAACGCACCGGCGCGTCCGGTGTGCCCGCATGGGCCATTATTGGCGGCAAGATCCTCGGCGTGCTCACCATGGTGGTATTCCAAATCCTCGTTTTGGGCATAGCTGCCTATATCCTGGGTCTCCGTATCAGCCTGGGCGGGGTGCTGCTCATGATGCTTTCGCTATTTTTTGGCGTTGCGGCTTTTACCGCCATGGGGCTGCTGCTCGGCGGCACCCTCAGCTCTGAGGTGGTGCTCGCACTGGCCAATCTCATCTGGTTCCTGCTCCTCGGCGTAGTCGGATGGACCCTCTACTCCCAGGGACTGGGCGATAATGGCATCCTCAACGCGGTGCCGACCGTCGCCCTAGCAGGCGCGCTTACCGACGCCTCTAATTCCGTCTTCCCTGGCCTCGAGCTCCTATCCTTGTTGGCGTGGCTTGCGGTGGCGTCGTTCGCTGCGGTCCGATGGTTCCGCTTCGATGGCTAAATGTGACTTTTGTCCGGTTCCTTTCGAAACGAGAGAAATTTTTATGCCCGAAATCTCCCGACTAGTAGGATGCTATGCGTGAATTACTGGACAAAGATCAAGCGCTTCTTTAAGGAAGCCGCCCCTACACTGCAACAGCAGCGCCTCATCGCGCTCATCCTCCTCTTGTGCCAGGGTGGCATCACCGTGTCTGGTTCCATTGTCCGCGTGACCGGCTCGGGATTGGGTTGTCCCACCTGGCCGGAATGCCAACCAGGCTCCCTTGTCCCTATGGAAGGCGCTGCGCCTGCTCTCCACCAGGCCATCGAGTTTGGTAACCGCCTGCTTACTTTCGTCGTAACCGCAGCGGCTATCGCCGCCGTCGTTGCCATGCGCATGGCGCGTCGCCGCGCAGAGCTCAAGGTGTACGCATGGCTCAACGTCGCTGGCATCGTACTGCAAGCGGTCATCGGCGGTATCTCTGTCCACCTAGACCTCCGCTGGTGGTCCGTGGCGTTGCACTTCCTACCTTCGATGCTCTTGGTATGGCTGGCGGCAATGCTTTATTCCCGCATTGTGGAACCCGATGACGGAACGCCACGCGCTCGCTTCCCTCAAGCGATTCGCGTCCTCGCAGCGGTCGCTACCGTTGCCCTGAGCATTGTGCTCATCACCGGCACGATGGTTACCGGTTCGGGCGTTCACTCTGGCGATTCCGGGGTGGGAATGGAAGGCCGCCTGCAGGTAGATACCGAAGCCATGGCCGTCACCCACGCCATGTGCATGTACATCTACCTGACGCTTACGGTTATTACCGTCTTCCTTCTTTACAAGAACCGCGCACCTCAAGACGCTAAGAAGGCTGGCTGGGTCCTCGTTGTATGCATCCTCATTCAGTGGGCAGTAGGCGTTTACCAGTTCTACATGAGCATTCCGCGCTGGACTGTCCCTTTCCATATTGGCCTCTCCTCCTTCGTCACCGCGTATACCGCCCTGCTATGGGCACACGGTGTACGCCGCACCGACGGCACCGCGGATCTCATCACCGGCTCTCCCAGCGGCGATGAGAAGTACGCGGCGCGCCAAACCTCTCTTGAACAAGAGCGAGCGACTGCTTAGCCCATAATGCTTACGGCCGGCCGAGGCACTGCACTCGGCCGGCTTTTTGCGCTAGCCTGGCTATATGCACGCAATTCAGGTCACAGAAACCGGCGGACCAGAAGTACTTCGCTATACCGAAGTTCCCGCCCCCACCCCTAATGACGACGAGGTTTTGGTGGACGTCATCATGGCTGGCGTCAACTACATCGATACCTATTATCGTGAGGGTATCTATAACGCGGCCACCCCGTTCATTCCCGGATTCGAAGGCACCGGACGCGTTGTCCACGACCCCAAGGGGGAAATTGCCGAGGGCACAATGGTGGCCTGGAACCAGGCTTTTGGCTCCTACGCCGAACAGGTCTGCGTCCCACGCGAGGGACTAGTGGCGGTCCCGGATGATTTCCAGCCAAAAGTCGCTGCCTCTATGTTGCTGCAGGGCATTACCGCACACTATTTGGCGCATGGCGTTTATCAACTGGGTGAAGGCGCTTCCTGCCTGATTACTGCCGGCGCCGGCGGTGTAGGCCAGATCCTCACCCAAATGGCATCGTCGCTCGGTGCTACCGTCTATACGGTGGTGTCCACGGACGAAAAGGAGGAACTCTCCTACGCAGCCGGTGCGGATAAGGTATTTCGCTATGGCGACGGACTCGCCGAGCAGGTCCGTCACTACAACGGTGATAGGGGTGTTGACGTGGTTTATGACGGCGTCGGCAAGGCGACCTTCCACGAGTCCCTCGAAGCAGTACGCCCCCGTGGCACCGTCGCGCTATTCGGCGCCGCCTCTGGCCCAGTTGAGCCTATCGACCCGCAGCTGTTAAACAAGCATGGGTCTATCTTCCTCACTCGGCCTTCCATCGGCGCATGGACAGCCCAAGAAGGCGAGTTCCAAATGCGTGCCCAGGCGGTCGTCCAAGCTGTTATCGACGGCGATCTGAGCTTCAACGTCACGGCCTCCTACCCACTGGAAGATGCCGCTGCGGCTCACCGCGACCTCCAAGAGCGCAAGACTACCGGTTCCATCGTGCTGCGCGTCCAAGCTGGCGACAAAGCCTAAACCGGCCCACAAACGCCGAAAGCGCGGGAACGCATTTTGCCTTCCCGCGCTTTCGCCTTCTTATCCTTGGGTATCTAGGCGCAGTTAGAATAACGTGGCCGACCAGCCGAGCATCCTGCCTAGTGGCTCCCAACCCAATACTGCATCGATAGACAACCCGATAAAGAGCACCGACAGATAGTTATTAGAGTAAATGAACAGGCGCATCGGCTTAACCCTGGCACCGTTCTTGACTCCCTTGTGCAGGCGTATAGCCAGCCACAAGAATACCGCGCCGGAGGCAAGAGCTGCAACCAAGTAAATCCACGATGCAGCGGGGACGATAAGTAGGGTCACGATAACCGTGCCCACGGTATACCACACGATCTGTCGAGTGACTTCCTTCTCATCAGCCACTACGGGCAACATCGGCACGCCGGCCTTGCGGTAGTCCTCCTTGTACTTCATGGCCAGCGCCCACGTGTGTGGGGGAGTCCAGAAGAAGATGATGAGGAAGAGCACGATTGCCTGCCACCAGCGGTCAGGCTCTCCAGCAGGAGCGTTATCCCGGATAACCGCCCAGCCGACCATCGCCGGCATGCAGCCGGCCAAACCGCCCCAGACGATATTTTGAGCATTGCGCATCTTCAAAAATTTGGTGTAGACGAAGACATAGAAAAAGTTCGTCAAAATCACGAAGAAGGCCGCCAGCCAGGAATGAGCTAGGACGCCCAACCACAGCACGGAAAGGATGAGCATTACCCAAGCGAAAATTGCTGCGTTTCGCTTAGAAATCTTGGCCCTTACCAACGGGCGGGCTCTCGTGCGCTGCATTTTTTGATCCAGCTCGTAGTCCACGACGTTATTAAACGTGTGGGCGGCAGCAGCGCCCATCCAACCGCCGAAAATAGTCGACACGATAAGCCAGATATTGTCTGAAACGGCCTCCACGCCGCGTTGCGCTTGGAGCATCGCCGGGATTGCGGCCACGAGGAGGAGTTCAATGATCCTCGGTTTCGTTAGCGCAAAATAGGCCTTGATGGTCTCCAAGGGATTCCTCCACTATCTGAACGTTGGTGAACTGTGTCCCGCGCACTTCCTGCGCGCGGTCACCCCTAGCGGTCGCACATGCCCTTGAAAAAGTTCCAGTTCTCTCACTCACAGTTTTCGGCGCCGGGGCGAAAGAAAACAGGCCTATGGCCGCTAGATTCAGTGCGCGCTCTAGCGCCTACGCGCACTCCACTTAGCCATGCCAGCATACCGTTTATGCCTAGCTTTCTATAATTACGCACCGCCGGTTAAAAAATTACTAGACTAAATAAAGTTAAGTACTTTTTGCCTAGACGTAAGCGAGGCTTTCCAGTGTCGAAAGATAAGTTGTCCCCAGAACTCCAAACTATGGTCGAGCGCCGTTACCCGGAGGATTGGTCGGAGTTTGACACCCGCGCCGTCGACACCGTGCGAGTACTAGCCGCAGATGCTGTACAAAAATGCGGTTCCGGCCACCCAGGCACCGCAATGTCCCTCGCTCCCCTCGCCTACACCTTGTATCAGCGCGTCATTAACCACGATCCCGCCGATGTGCACTGGGCCGGCCGCGACCGCTTCGTTCTATCGGTTGGTCACTCTTCCCTCACCCAGTACATCCAGCTCTACCTGGGCGGCTTTGGCTTGGAGATGGACGATCTCCAGCAGCTGCGCACGTGGGGATCGCGCACGCCTGGCCACCCTGAGGTGCACCACACCGATGGCGTGGAAATCACCACTGGCCCCCTTGGCCAAGGCCTTGCTTCCTCCGTTGGCATGGCCATGGCGGCACGGAAAGAGCGCGGCCTTTTCGATCCAGAGGCACCGGCCGGCGAATCTCCCTTCGACCACTACGTCTACACCATTGCTTCCGATGGTGACCTGCAGGAGGGCGTTACCGCTGAGGCTTCTTCCCTGGCGGGTACTCAAAAGCTGGGCAACTTGATTGTCTTCTGGGACGATAACCGCATCTCTATTGAGGACGATACGAATATTGCTTTCAACGAAGACGTGGTCGCCCGCTACGCGGCCTACGGCTGGCACGTCCAAACGGTCGAATCCGGCGAAGACGTCGTAGCCATTGAGGAGGCCGTCAAGGAAGCCCAGGCAGAGACCGAGCGCCCGTCCTTTATCCGCGTGAAGACCGTCATTGGCTACCCGGCCCCGAATAAGATGAATACCGGCGGCGTTCATGGCGCTGCACTGGGCGACGACGAGGTCGCTGCCACTAAGGAGGTCTTAGGCTTCGATGCGGAACGCAGCTTCCACATCGACGACGAGGTCATCGCGCACACCCGCAAGCTGCGCGAGCGCGGCGCCGAGAAGCACGCCGCGTGGCAGAAGAAGTTCGACGAATGGGCTGCAGCTAATCCGGAGAATAAGGCACTCTTTGACCGCATGCAGGCGCGCGAACTACCTCAAGATTTCGACGCTGAATTGCCAGTGTGGGAACCAGGCGAGTCTTTGGCCACCCGCAAGGCTTCTGAGGCCACCATCCAAGCATTGGCCGCTTCTCTTCCTGAGATGTGGGGTGGCTCTGCTGACCTTGCCGGCTCCAATAACACCGTGATTAAGGGCGCGGACTCCTTCGGCCCCGCAGCCATTACCACCAATATGTGGTCGGCTCAGCCATATGGCCGCAACCTCCACTTTGGCATTCGCGAGCACGCGATGTCTGCGATCATGAACGGTATTGCTCTGCACGGCAATACCCGCGTTTACGGCGGCACCTTCCTTATTTTCTCCGAATACCAGTACCCGGCTGTCCGCCTGGGCTCGTTAATGTCTACCGATACCTACTATGTCTGGACCCACGACTCCATCGGCCTAGGCGAAGATGGCCCAACCCACCAGCCGGTAGAAACCCTGTCTGCCCTTCGCGCTATCCCGAACCTGTCCGTTATTCGCCCGGCCGATGCCAACGAAACCGCACAGGCTTGGGCCGCAGCTCTCGAGTACAAGGCCGCACCAAAGGGCCTGGCACTGAGTCGCCAGGGACTTCCGGTGCTGGAAGGCACCAAGGAAAAGGCTCATGATGGTGTGCGCCGCGGCGCTTATGTTCTCGTGGAAGAATCCAAGGAAACGCCGGACGTGATCCTCCTCGCTACCGGCTCTGAGGTGCAGCTTGCCGTCGCCGCCGCGAAGGAACTGGAGGCCGCCGGAACAGCCACCCGCGTTGTCTCCGCACCGTGCCTTGAGTGGTTTGATGAGCAGGATGACGCATACCGCGAGTCCGTGCTGCCTAGCGAGGTGCAGGCCCGCGTCTCCATTGAAGCCGGCATCGCTATGCCGTGGCACAAGTACACCGGTTCTTTCGGCCGGACCATTTCCATCGAGCACTACGGCGCCTCTGCTCCTGCGGGCGAACTCTTTGAGAAATTTGGCTTCACCACTGCAGCGGTTGTTGAAGCGGCGCAGGAATCGCTGGCTGCCGCGAAGAAGTAAACCTCCAACACTGGATAAGGAGTAATCATGAACCACATTTCCGAACTTGGCCAGCTGGGAACCTCAACCTGGCTCGATGACCTTTCTCGCGAGCGCCTAGTTTCGGGCAATCTCAAGGAGATAATTTCCGCTAAGTCCATCGTGGGAGTTACCACCAACCCGGCAATTTTCGCCGCGGCGATGACCAACGGCACCGCCTACGATGCCGAGCTTTCCACGTTGAAGGAGACCAAGGCCACCGCCGATGAAGCGGTGTACGCATTGGCCATCGAGGATGTCAAGAATGCCTGCGACCTCTTTGCAGATATCTACTCCTCTACTAACGGTGCAGATGGCCGCGTGTCCATCGAGGTCGACCCACGCATTTCTGATGATGCTACTGCCACCCTTAAACAAGCGCGTGAGTTGTGGTCCAAGGTTGATCGTCCCAACGTGATGATCAAGATTCCGGCCACCACCGGTTCCCTTCCGGCCATCGAAGATGCCTTGGCGGAGGGAATCAGCGTCAACGTCACTCTTATTTTCTCCGTCGATCGCTACCGCGATGTCATTGAGGCTTTCCGTACCGGTCTCAAGCGTGCCGCCGAGGCAGGCAAGGACGTCTCCACCATTCACTCCGTGGCTTCCTTCTTTGTTTCCCGGTTGGACACCGAAGTGGATAAGCGCTTGGAAGCTATTGGCAGCGAGAGTGCTCTGGCGCTGCGCGGTAAGGCGGGCGTCGCCAATGCACAGCGCGCCTATGCTCTCTTCCAGGATGCCTTGCTTAACGACGCCGACTTGCCCGAAGGCGCCTACCTCCAGCGTCCACTGTGGGCTTCTACCGGTGTAAAGAATCCGAAGTACCCAGCCACCTTGTACGTATCGGAACTGGCTGGCCCGCACACGGTCAACACCATGCCGGAAAAGACCATCGATGCGGTTCTCTCCGAGGGCAACCTCCACGGCGACGCCCTATCTGATAGCCGCGAGGCTGCAGAAGGCGTTTTTGCCCAGCTAGAAGAGGTCGGCATTGATTTCGATGATGTCTTTGCAGTGCTGGAGCGCGAGGGCGTTGATAAGTTTGTCGCTGCGTGGGAGGAACTGCTTGCTTCCATTAAGGAGCGACTCGCGTAAACTAGCCGTGTGACTTGTGCCCCGCCGAGAATTCGGCGGGGCATTCTGCCGCTAGAATATTAGCGAGCTTAAAGCCCATAAACTCAGGAAGGATTCTTCGTGACCGACTCAGCCGCTTGGGTCAACCCCTTGCGCAATGCCAGCGACAAGCGATTACCGCGAATCGCAGGACCCGCGGGCATGGTCATCTTCGGCGTTACCGGTGACCTAGCATATAAAAAGCTACTGCCCGCAATCTACGACCTAGCGAGCCGTGGCCTCCTACCCGCTGGCTTTACCCTTGTGGGTTATGGTCGCCGTGACTGGGACAAGGTCGCATTCTGTGACTACGTTCGCTCAGCCGTCATCGCTAGCTCACGTACCGAGTTCAATGAAGATGTCTGGCAGCATTTATCCCAGGGAATCGAATTTGTGCAAGGCTCTTTCGACGATGCTGGATTCGATCGCCTCTCGGCGCGTTTGGGCGAGCTAGATCGCGAGCGCGGCACCGGCAGCAACTGGGCATACTACCTTTCGGTTCCCCCGGAATTCTTCTCCAATATCTGCCACCAGCTGGAGCGGGTGGGCATGGCCAACTCCGTCGAAGACTCGTGGCGCCGAGTAATCATTGAGAAGCCCTTCGGTCACGATCAAGAGTCGGCCCGCAAGCTCAATGAGATTGTCAACGCCGTCTTCCCCGAGTCCGCGGTCTTCCGCATTGACCATTATTTGGGCAAAGAAACGGTGCAAAACATCATGGCTTTGCGCTTTGCGAATCAAATTTTTGAGCCCATGTGGAACGCTCACTACATCGATCACGTCCAAATCACCATGGCCGAAGATATTGGCCTGGGCGGCCGCGCTGGCTATTATGACGGCATCGGTGCGGCTCGAGACGTCATCCAAAACCACCTGCTGCAGCTTTTGGCTCTAGTTGCGATGGAAGAACCGTCCTCCTTCGAGCCTGAGGCCCTGCAGGCAGAAAAGGTCAAGGTACTGCGCGCTACCCACGCCGTGCATCCACTCAATAAAACGACTGCTCGCGGCCAGTACTCCGCCGGCTGGCAAGGCTCCGAGTTTGTCAAGGGCTTGCGCGAAGAAGAAGGCTTCGACCCGGAGTCCACGACGGAGACCTATGCAGCCTGCACCTTGGAAGTAAACTCCCGCCGCTGGGGAGGAGTGCCCTTCTACCTGCGCACGGGCAAGCGCTTGGGCCGCCGCGTGACCGAGATTGCGCTGGTATTCAAGGCAGCGCCAAATCAACCATTCGTTGATGGCCAGACCGATGCGCTGGGACGAAACGCCGTAGTCATCCGCGTGCAGCCGGATGAAGGTGTCACCATGCGCTTTGGCTCCAAGGTGCCCGGCTCCACCATGGAGGTCCGCGACGTCAATATGGATTTTGCTTATGCTGAGGCCTTTACCGAGGAATCTCCGGAAGCATACGAGCGCCTGATTTTGGATGCCCTCCTCGATGAGTCCTCGCTCTTCCCCACCAACGAAGAGGTGGAACTTTCCTGGTCGATTTTGGATCCCATTATCGATTACTGGTCCGAAGCAGGCCAACCGGAGGAATACCGCGCTGGCACGTGGGGCCCAGAATCCGCCGATAGAATGTTGCGCCGCCGGGGGCACTCCTGGCGCCGCCCATAGGAGGGACGCAGACAATGATTATTCCATTGCCCAACACCACTACTCGTGAAATCTCCAAAAAGCTAGTAGAGGCCCAAGAGCACTACACCCTTACTACCGGCCGAGTACTCACCCTCATCGTGGCTGCCCGCGAGGACGATGATCTGGAAAACATCTTGGCCTCCGTGCGCGATGCCTCCCACGAGCACCCGTCGCGCGTTCTGGTCGTTGTGACGGGCGACCCGCAGGCAGATACCCACTTAGATGCGCAGCTTCGCGTGGGCGGTGAAGCGGGTGCTTCTGAGATGGTCATCATGAAGTTGCACGGCGCTTTGGCAAACCAGGACGAGGCAGTCGTTACTCCACTGCTGCTTCCCGACACCCCTTTGGTCGCCTGGTGGCCTACCTTGTGCCCGCCTGACCCAGCTTCCAGCTCGGTGGGTAAACTGGCTCAACGCCGCATCACCAACGTTGCCTATGACGGACGCGTCACGGGCGAAGATCTGCGCACCTTATCCGCCGGTTACACGCCGGGCGATTCCGATATGTCCTGGGCCGCCATCACTTTGTGGCGCGGCGTCGTGGCCTCCGCATTGGACCGCCATCCTCACGAGCCCGTGCAGTCCGTCGAGGTGGCGGGCCCTGCGGGCCACCCAGCTCCAGACTTCGCGGCCGGATGGCTCCTCGATCGTTTGGCAGTCCCCGTCCACCGCACTGTGACCGACTCTCAGGAGCCGCACTTCCCAGTGACCCACTTGCGGTTTAATCGGGAAACGAGCCACGTCGACGTTGATGTCGTCGACGAGCGCACGGTGCGTGTGTGCGTTCCAGGTTCCCCGGATTCGTTGGTGAGCCTTAGCAAGCGCTCCCAAGCTGAGGTTCTCTCTGAAGAATTGCGCCATCTGGATGCCGATAAGACTTATGCGCAAGCGCTCCGTGCGCTCGCCCAAGTAGACTACAGTAAGCACTAAAACGGCTTAACTCCGATTCTTTGCAAAGGATAGCGATACCTCATGGTAACTCTTCACCGCGTAAGCGATGTGGATGAACTTATCTCCCAGGCCGCGCTGAAATTCGTGGATACCGTAGCCCGCATCCAGGCCGCCGGTGGCGGGCTCCACCACGATGGGGTCGCGCGAGTTGTCCTAACCGGCGGTGGCGCTGGAATTGGCGTTCTCCACGAGCTAGCTCGTTTGGATTTCGCGGCACAGCAGCAAGGCGAGAATTTTCCAGCCCAGCGCATCGATTGGTCGCGCGTTCACGTCTTTTTCGGCGACGAGCGTAATGTGCCCGTCTCTGACGCAGATTCTAATGAGGGTCAAGCACGCAGTGCCCTGCTCAATCACGTAGATATTCCGGACCAGAATATTCACGGTTTTGATCTGGGCGCGGTGTCCATGGAAGCCGCGGCGAGTGCGTATGAGCCAGAGCTGAAGGAATTTGCCCCGAACGGATTCGACCTCCACCTGCTGGGCATGGGCGAAGAGGGTCATATCAATTCCTTGTTCCCCCATTCTGAGGCGGTTCGGGAGCAAGAAGAGCTAGCTGTTCCCGTTCACGACTCTCCCAAGCCGCCGAGCGAGCGCATTACCCTTACTCTTCCCGCAGTCAACAAGTCTAATCGTATCTGGCTTCTTGTTGCAGGCGAGGCCAAGGCGGAAGCTGCCAAGCACGTAGTTGAAGGCGCTGAGCCCGAAGAATGGCCGGCTGCAGGCGTGCACGGGAAGGAAGAAACCATCCTCTTCCTTGCCGATGACGCTGCCTCCGAGCTGTAGTCACGTCAGCCTAGTGCGCAGCCGAGCTGAACTTGTGGCTCGGCGCCACGCAAAAAAGCGCCGGTACCGCTTCCCCACCGCCAGTTCCCACAGGGAACCAGAAGGTTGGAAGCCGATACCGGCGCTTTCGCTATTCTAGCTGGTGGCTTAAGCGAATGCCTGGATGAGGTTGAGGCCTACGATGCACGCAAGCCAGATAATTACCATGACCACGGTGTAACGGTCCAAGTTCTTTTCCACGACGGTCGAGCCGGAAAGGTTCGACTGCACGCCACCGCCGAAGAGGCTGGACAGGCCACCACCTTTACCCTTGTGCAGCAGCACGAAGATGGACATCAAAATAGCTGCGATGACCAAGATGATTTCCAGTGCCAAGACCATGAGGACAATCCTTATTTCTAACGTGCGCCCTGCGGGTAGCTCTCGCCACCCTCTAGCGCGGAATCGTACTTTTAGGCTTCGCGTACAGCAAAGCAATCACATCGGCCCACTCTACACGATGGCGCGGGCTGGAACCATTCCAACCCGCGCCTTAGCGCCAACCTGTGACAGGTGATAATTCCTGTTAGCTCAGGGCATTAGCTGCGTTGGCAGCCAACTTGGCAAACTCCTCACCGACCAAGGAGGCGCCACCGATCAGGCCGCCGTCGACGTCAGGCTTGCTGACGATCTCTGCAACGGAATCAACTTTGACGGAACCACCGTAGAGAATGCGGATACCTGCAGCAACCTCCTCACCTGCGAGCTCCTTTACGAGCTCGCGGATGGCGGCGCAGACTTCCTGGGCATCGTCTGCGGAAGCAACCTTGCCGGTGCCAATCGCCCACACTGGCTCGTAGGCGATAACAGTCTTGGCAAGCTGGTCTGCGCTCAGGCCAGCCAAAGAATCGCGGGTCTGGTTAACCACGTAGTCCACGTGGGTACCGGCCTCGCGTACAGCCAACGGCTCGCCTACGCACACGATGGGGCTGATGCCATTGTCCAATGCTGCGGCTGCCTTCTCTGCAACTAGCTTATCGGTCTCGCCGTGGTACTGACGGCGCTCCGAGTGGCCCACGACCACCCAGCTGCAGCCGAGCTTGGCGAGCATCTTGCCAGATACTTCACCAGTGAATGCGCCGGACTCGTGCTTAGAAATGTCCTGCGCACCGTAGGTGACCTGCAGCTTGTCGCCTTCCACCAACGTCTGGATGGTGCGAATATCAGTAAACGGGACCATGTAGGCCACGTCGACCTTCTCGTAGTAGTCCTTTGGCAGGGAGAAGGCGAACTTTTGAACGGAGCCGATGGCCTCGACGTGGTCGAGGTTCATCTTCCAGTTACCTGCAATAAGTGGGGTACGTGCCATGAATTTTTCCTCTCTTTTTTGGCAAGTTGATCAGGCAGTTTTAGGCTTCCAGGACAGAGACTCCCGGAAGCTCCTTGCCCTCGAGGTACTCGAGGGAGGCGCCGCCACCGGTGGAGATGTGGCTGAAGCCGTCCTCGTCCAAGCCAAGCATGCGCACGGAGGCAGCGGAGTCGCCGCCACCGACGACGGAGAAAGAACCGTTGTTTGCGGTGGCGTCGATAATAGCCTGCGCTACACCAGCAGTGCCCTTGGAGAAAGCTTCCATTTCGAATACGCCCATCGGGCCATTCCAGAAGACGGTCTTGGAAGAAGCAAGAACCTCTGCAAACTTTTCCACGGACTTTGGTCCAATATCCAGGGACATCCAGCCCTCAGGGATGCTATCGAGCTCGACTACCTGGGTCTCTGCATCCGCCGCGAACTTGCTTGCAGCAGTGAGATCAACCGGAAGCACCAGCTTGTCGCCAAAGCGCTCGAGCAGGTCCTTGCAGTTTTCGATCTGGTCTTCTTGAAGCAGGGACTCTTGGACGTTATAGCCCTTGGCGGCCAGCAGGGTGTAGCACATGCCACCACCAATGATGACCTTGTCTGCCTTGCCGGCCAGTGCTTCAATCACGCCGAGCTTATCCGAAACCTTGGCACCGCCAAGGACAACCACGTACGGGTGCTCCGGCTCCTTAGCCACGGTGGAAAGAACCGAAAGTTCCTTCTCTACGAGCTTGCCTGCGTAAGCCGGTAGGCGCTTAGCGACGTCATACACAGATGCCTGCGCACGGTGGACAACGCCAAAGCCATCAGAAACAAAAGCGCCGTTATCGGCTGCCAGAGCAACGAGCTCGTCAGCGAACTGGCCGCGTTCAGCCTCGTCCTTGGAGGTCTCACGGGGGTCGAAGCGGACGTTTTCAACCAACATCACGTCACCGTCGTTGAGGCCGTTGGCGCGCTCATGTGCGTCTTCTCCGGTGACGTCGCCGGCTAGGGCAACGTACTGGTCAAGCGCCTCAGACAGCGCTTTAGCTACTGGAGCCAAAGAGAACTTAGAGTTTACCTCACCCTTTGGACGACCCAGGTGTGCGGAAAGAATGACCTTTGCGCCACCTTCTACCAGTGCCTTGATGGTCGGAAGAGAAGCGTTAATACGTCCGGGATCGGTAATGTTTCCCTCTTCATCAAGTGGAACATTGAAGTCAGAGCGGACGAGGACGTGGCGGGATTCAACGCCCTCCTTGAGAAGATCGTCAAGTGTCTGGAAAGCCATTAATTACTCCTTAAATAATTCGGACGGGTTAAAAGGCTATAGATATAAGAATACCGGCCGCGACGCAGCGCCGTGAAGGCTTGCATCAGGCCGGTTCGTCATTGCTAGAACTCTAGTTTAGAGCTTGTCTGCCACCAGGTTGGTCAGGCGTACGAGCTGGGAGGTGTAGCCCCACTCGTTGTCGTACCAGCCCAGAACCTTGACCAGGTTGCCGTTGGAAACCTTGGTCATGCCGGAGTCGAAGATGCAGCCGTGCGGGGAGGTAACAATGTCAGTGGAAACCAGCGGATCCTCGGTGTATGCGAGCGTGTCCTTGAGCTCGCCCTCAGCAGCTTCCTTCAGGGCGGCGTTGATTTCCTCGGCGGTGACATCGCGGGAAGCGGTGAAGGTCAGGTCGGTAGCGGAGCCGGTGATAACCGGGACGCGCATTGCGTAACCATCCAGCTTGCCGTCCAGCTCAGGCAGAACCAGGGATACGGCCTTAGCAGCGCCAGTGGAGGTAGGCACCATGTTTACTGCAGCGGCACGGGCGCGGCGCGGATCCTTGTGCGGAGCGTCCTGGATGCGCTGGTCGCCGGTGTAAGCGTGAACGGTGGTCATCAGGCCCTTTTCAATGCCGAACTTGTCATTGAGAACCTTTGCCATCGGTGCCAGGCAGTTAGTGGTGCAGGATGCTGCGGAGATGACGTTGTGGTTTGCCGGATCATAGGTGTCAGAGTTGACGCCATAGACGAAGGTGGCGTCTACTTCCTTGCCCGGAGCGGAGATGATGACCTTCTTGGCGCCAGCCTCGAGGTGAGCCTTAGCGTCGTTGCCGTTAGTGAAGCGGCCGGTGGACTCGATGACGAGGTCTACGTTGTACTCACCCCACTTGAGCTGCTTCGGGTCCTTCTCTGCGGTTACCACGATGCGGTGGCCGTTAACAGTAATGGACTCATCGTCGTGAGTAATTTCGCCATCGAAGCGGCCCAGTACGGAGTCGTACTTCAGCAGGTTAGCCAGCGAGGCGTTGTCGGTCAGGTCGTTTACTGCAACAACTTCGAGGTTGTTGTCACCCTGAGCGACTGCACGGAAAAAGTTGCGGCCGATGCGGCCAAAGCCATTGATACCTACGCGGATAGTCACTGTATTTCTCCTCAAAGAGTCGAGTAAATGTGTGTACGGGCATGTGCGCGGGTTCTTCAATGAAGTCTCTGTTTGAGAAGCGCCCGAGCGTTTTCCCTTACATTGCCGATACTACCGAGCGTTTTTTGTCAGCGCAGGCTCCCAGCGGCCGTATGAACTAGTGGATGACAGAATATCCAAAAGCGCGTACACTCTTTCCGATCCTTTTTATTTCCCACATACAAACCCGCTGGATAGGCCCGAACACGTGGGTTTGTGTTGGGTTTACCCCGTTAACGTGAGATATATCACTGTGCAGCTTCAGGAGTTGCGTCCGCCTCTGTCCGATCGGACATTGAGAAATGCTGCCGCTAACCCCTATCAAGACGACCGTATTGTTTCCGTGACGCCCACCGCACGATATGCTTTCCTTACTCACTGGCTCACAAAGCGTTTAAGGCAACCCTGCCTGCTCTAGCGCCACCGTTGGTCACCGTGAGAATGCTTCATGTGCCCGTAATTTCCTACGGGCAAGACCACCGTAGAAATCAAGGACTTCTCTTGTTCGAAATAAATACCTCTGCTGTGGGTGACAGCCTCGGGCTTACCGCTCTGGTGGCGATTCTCCCGCTCATTGCATTCTTTATCATGCTGCTAGGCGTTAAGGCACGCGCGCATACTTCTGGCGCCGTTGCCCTGGCAGTATCTCTCATTATTGCCATCGTCGGCTTCTCCATGCCGGTAGATATGGCCTTGTCCTCCGCCGTACGTGGCGGTCTATTCGGACTCCTGCCCATCGTCTGGGTCATCATTACTGCAATTTGGTTCTATGAAATCACCGTAGCTTCCGGGCGCTTCGAGGACCTGCGCAAGACCTTTGATCTTCTGGGTGATGGCGATATTCGCATTCAGGCTATCCTCATTGCCTTCTGTTTTGGCGGTTTGTTGGAGGCCCTCGCTGGCTTCGGCGCCCCCGTAGCCATTACCGCGACCATGATCATGGCCCTTGGCGTGAAGCCACTGCGCGCGGCAACAGTAGTTCTGATTGCTAATACCGCTCCGGTTGCTTTTGGCGCGGTTGGTATCCCGGTAACCACTGCTGGCGAGGTAGCCGGTCGCAGCGCCGAGCAAACTCACGACATCGCAGCGCTTATTTCCTTGCAAGTGCTGCTCATCGCCGCCATCGTGCCATTCCTTATCGCCTTCATCTTGGACGGCTTCCGCGGTGTCAAGGAAACTGCCCCAGCCGCTGCCGTGATTGGCATTTCCTTCGCGTTCGCTCAGTGGTTGGCCGCGACTTTCTTTGCGTACCAGCTCACCAACGTCATCGCCTGCATCGTCTCCTTGGGCTGTGCTTTCGCCTTCCTCCGGGTATGGAAGCCGAAGGGCGTCAAGGAGTTGCGCGAGCGTCTCGAGCTGCCTGCCGCCGAGTCCACCACCGATCTCAACGGACGCCGTATCTGGATGGCGCTACTTCCCTACGCCGTAGTGACCGTTGTCTTTGCTGTGGCAACCGCTGCCCCCGCTATCTTCGGATTCCTTAAGCTCCACTTTGCCTGGCCTTTGCTTGATGACGCAATTGTCGACGCCGACGGCAACCTCATGGATACCAGCTTCAGCTTCAATGTCTTTGGCAACCCAGGTACGCTCCTGCTGCTCTCGGGCATTATCGTTGCGGTTGTCTACCACTTCTTCAATGAAAATGGCCGCTACAGCCTAAGCTTTGGGCAACCAGTGAGCGCTTTTGGGAACGTCGTCAGCCGCATGAAGTTCTCAGCTCTTACCATCATCCTGGTGCTGGCCTTGGCCTATACGATGAACTACTCCGGCCAGACTATTGCTATTGGTGAGTTCGTCTCTTCTGCCGGCAGCATCTTTGCGCTCTTCGCCCCAGTCCTGGGCTGGATTGGTACCGCGGTTACTGGATCCGATACATCTGCTAATGCCCTCTTTGCCAACCTGCAGGTAGCAGCGGCAGAACGAATCAGCGTAAACCCTGACCTCATGCTCGCGGCCAATACCGCAGGCGGCGTCGTGGGCAAGATGATCTCCCCGCAGTCCCTTGCAATTGCGGCTACCGCCGTCAATATGGAGGGCAAGGAATCTGTCATCCTGAAGAACGTAGTGGGCTACTCCGTGGCCTTCCTGGCTTTTGTCTGTGTCATCGTGTTCTTGATGACCAACGTCCTAGGGTTCCTAGTTCCCTAGTTCTTTAACGCTTCTGGCTAGCCGGTTGCGTACCTGCTAGCCGCCAGGAAGACAGTAAAAATCTCCCCGCAGCTGCGCCTACCGCTTTGGTATCCGCACTGCGGGGAGTTCTTTTAATGTAGGTGATTCCGAGCGTCAGGATTCGTTGAAGAGGTCATCTGTAATCGCTTGGTTGGTATCGGGGATATCGAGCTCCTCGGCTCGTTTATCGGCCATCGACAGCAAGCGGCGAATACGCCCGGCTACTGCGTCCTTGGTCATAGGAGGCTCAGCCAAGCGGCCCAACTCTTCGAGCGAAGCCTCGCGGTGCTGAACTCGCAAACGGCCCGCGTCTGCCAAGTGCTCAGGAACATCGTCACCTAATATCTCCATGGCGCGGTCAACGCGTGCTGCCGCGGTAACCGCGGCGCGGGCAGAGCGCCGAAGATTGGCGTCATCAAAATTGTCCAAGCGCCGAGACGTATCGTGCGCCTCCCGCTTAACTCGCTTCTTTTCCCAGCTCAATCGAGTCTCCTGAGCGCCCATACGCGTAAGAAGCGCCCCGATAGCATCACCATCGCGTACAACGACGCGATCTTCACCGCGAGTCTCCTTAGTCTTCGCAGAGATACCAAGGCGGCGGGCGCAGCCCACCAGTGCCAACGCAGCCTCTTGGCACGGGCAGGTAACTTCCAGCGCGGAAGAGCGGCCTGGCTCCGTGAGGCTGCCATGGGCAAGGAAGGCTCCGCGCCATGCTGCTTCGCTATCGGCCACGGTGCCGGAGATGACCTGCGGCGGCAGCCCTACTACCGCATGGCCCGAGCGGGTGATAAGCCCCAGCCGACGGGTCAGCTCTTTCGCGCCCGTGGAGATGCGAACCGTTACGCGAGTCTTCTTGGTGGTTCCTGCCGGGCCGACTACATGGCTATCGGCAGTAATCCCATAGAGGTCATCGAGAGCGTTCATGAAGCGCCGCGCAATGGCGTGGCTTTCTAGCTCTAACTCATAGGACATGCTGTCACCGGAAATATCTAGCTCGCCGGCGAATCGCAACATCGCCGCGAGTTCGGCAGCGCGAGCGGACTGGCGTGGCACAACGACAGCCGTCAATTCTTCTTTGACCTGGTCGGTCAATGGTGTGGTCACCTAGTTCGCCCCATTTCTATTCTCACAGTCACAAAGTACGCATACCGGCTAGAGCCATTGCTCCCAGCCCAGTGCGGTGAAAGGATTTCTGACATCATACCGCGCACGCTTGGTCACCGCGCAGTCGGTCGAGCGCGAGCGGCCGCACGCTAGCCTGAAGAGTAGGTGCCAGTTCTAATCGCTAGTGCTGCGATAGTCCGAATATAGGTCCAGAAGTGCTGTAGACAGCTTTTCAGGGTCGTGCTTATTGATACTGCGACCATTGGCATCAACTTGGCTTACGTCCGCGAAGGTAGCGCGAGCGCCAAGGGACTGCGCGGCACGCTGAATATAGACGCGCTCACTATCGGTAGGCAAAGCCGTCTCGTCCACCAAAATGCGGTCAATTCGCAGATCAGGGGCGTGTTGAGCGAGCACATGCAAGTGACGCTCTGCGGAGAAGCCATGAGTTTCGCCCGGCTCGGGCGAAAGGTTCAATACGACGACGCGCAGCGCATCGGAAGCAGAAATCGCATCCACTACCTGCGGCACGAGAGTATGCGGCAAAACCGAACTAAACCATGAGCCTGGTCCGATAGTAATGAGATCCGCGTGCTGGATGGCATCGAGGGCATCAGGATTCGCTTTGGGCCGTTCGGGCACGATGCGCACGCGACGCACCTGGCCCGGCGTGGAAGCGACGGCAACCTGGCCGCGGACCTGGCGCATAACACGGGGGTCGTCGTCAAGCCCGGCTACGTCAGCTTCAATCTCTAAGGCCTGGTTGACTACTGGGAAGACTCGCCCCTGTGAATTAGTAAGTTCTGCGATGGTATCCAGGGCAGCTTGATAATCACCGAGCACATCCGTCAATCCCGCAATCATCAGATTGCCTACCGCATGCCCTGCCATCGCGCCATTGCCACCGAAACGGTGTTGCAAGGTTCGTGCCCACAAGTCCCCCACTGGGTCACTATTAGCCAAGGCGGCCAGCGCCATGCGCAAGTCACCCGGTGGAATGATTTCCAGCTCGCGGCGCAAACGACCAGAGGAGCCGCCATCATCCGCGACCGTAACAATGGCAGAAATATCGACCGCCTCGCTAAAGCGTGCGGACAGAAGGGTTTGATAAAGTCCATGGCCGCCGCCAAGGCAAACCATGTGTGAAGGTTTGGTCATAAAAGCGTTAAAACTCCTGTGCTCTAGCCTCGAGCGATATCCCTATGCAAGGTGCTGACGTCTAATGTGTCATTGTCCCGCAGGCGCGCCGCAATAGCCTCTGCGACGGCAACGGACCGGTGGTGACCGCCCGTGCAACCGACGCCAACCGTGATGAAGTTCTTGCCCTCATGGCGGTAGCCATCCAGCATGGTAGAAAACATCTGCAAGAAATTGTCCACGAATTCCTCCGCCGCTGGCTGCGAGAGCACATAGTGGGCAACCGGTTCATCCGTGCCGCGATATCCTCGCAGTTCTGGAACCCAATAGGGGTTGGGCAGGAACCGCACGTCTACCACTAAGTCGGCATCGCGGGGCGAGCCATTTTTAAATCCAAAGGATTCAACAGTGACATGCTGCTTTTCATTTTGCATCTCACCAAAGGCGGCCTCAATGGCACGGCGGAGATCATGAATGGATAGGTTCGTCGTATCGATAATGATATCCGCATGGGAACGCACATCTGCCACTGCCCGGCGCTCGCGTTGGATTCCTACTTTGAGCGTGTCCCCCTCCTGCAGCGGGTGGGTGCGCCGCACCGAATCGAACCGGCGGATAAGCACATCATCGCGAGCATCCAAAAAGAGCACCGTGGGCTTCATATTTAGTTCCGTAAGCTCATTCATAATCTCTAACAGAGACCCTGGGAACATGCGCGAGCGCACATCCGTTACGGCTGCTACCTTGCCCACTGGAGTTTCCTCTTGGTTGCACAGCTTGAGCAGGTCAACAATGGCGCGAGGCGGAATATTGTGGGCCACGTAGTAGCCCTTGTCCTCAAACACTTTGGCAGCGGAACTCAACCCGCCGCCGGACATACCGGTTATCAAAATGGGTGGAGTTTCGAAATGCGTCATGCTCTTCAGTCTAGCGCTTCAAGATTCGCTGCCTCTAGGAGAATGCCACTTAATTGCCCGCAGAATCATGCAAACTCTCGTACACGGTCTGGGCCAGTTTGGGACCAAAACCGTTTACCTCACAGATCTCTTCCACAGTGGCGGCCTTGAGCTTTTTCACCGAACCGAAATGCTTGACCAGATCGGTGCGCCGTTGCGGACCCAATCCCGGAACGGAATCGAGTACCGAGGAACGCAGCCGCTTCGAGCGCTGCTGCCGGTGGTAAGTAATGGCGAAGCGGTGGGCTTCATCACGAACTTGCTGCAGGAGGAAGAGTGCTTGCGAGTTTCGCGGCAAAATCACCGGCTCATCATCGCCGGGAACCCAGATTTCCTCGAGGCGCTTGGCCAAGCCCACTAGAGTTACATCCACGATGCCTAACTCATCAAATACCTCTTGAGCCGCGGCCACCTGGGGCGCACCGCCATCCACGATAAAAAGCTGCGGTGGATACGCAAAGCGGCGCCCCGCTTCGGCAGATTCTTCCGCCACCTTCTCCTCTGCAAAGGTAGACTCTTCTACTTCCTCATCCGGATGGGCCAGCTTATCTTGCTTATGGCGCTTAAAGCGACGCCGCGTGATCTCTGCGATAGAACCGACGTCATCCGAGCGGCCATCACCTGCCGCCTCCTTGATGCGGTAGCGCCTATAGTCCGACTTCTTGGGCAAACCATCTTCAAAGACCACCAGGGAAGCAACCACATCTGTGCCTTGAATATGCGAGATATCGGTACATTCGATGCGCAATGGGGCTTGCTCCATACCTAGGGCTTCTTGAATATCCTGCAATGCCGCCGAACGTGCGGTGAGGTCTCCTACCCGCTTGAGCTTATGCTGACGCAACTGCTCCTTGGCGTTTTTCTCCACCGTGGCCAAAAGCTGCTTTTTATCGCCGCGCTGGGGAACACGCAGGTCCACCTGGGCACCGCGCAGCTCCTCCAACAACTCGATGACCTGCTCCGGCTCATCCGGCAGGGTCTGAACCAAAATCTGGCGTGGAATAACCTGCACGCGGCGGGATTTCATGTGCGATTCTTGGTCCACCCCGCGCCGCTTCACGTCCGCGGCAAGCGCAGCATCTTCGCGCGCCTCTTGTTTCTCGCGCTCTACTGCATCGGAATAGAACTGGATGAGGAAGTTTTGAACCAACGCGGGCAGCGCGGGATCAGGTTTTCCTTCTTCCAAAGGCTCTGAACTCGCCTGATCGCCGGCGCGTTCGACTACCCAACCGCGCTGACCGCGAATGCGCCCATCGCGAACGTGGAAAATCTGGACCGCTGCCTCAAGTTCATCGGAGTTAAAAGCAATGAGATCAGCATCTGTGCCGTCTGTGAAGACCACGGCCTGCTGTTCCATAATCTTGTCAATAGCGCCCAAATCATCGCGCAGGCGCGCCGCGCGCTCGAACTCTAGGTTCTCGGCGGCCTGCTCCATGTCCTGGGTAAGTTTGCGGCGTACTGAACCGGTGTTGCCGTTCATGAAGGACACGAGATCGTTGACCGTCTCGCGGTGGTCTTCCTTGCTTACTCGGCCAATGCAGGGTGCATCGCATTTGCCGATGTATCCCAAAAGGCACGGACGCCCTAGCCGCTCATGCCGGTTATATACTCCCTTGGAGCAAGTACGCATAGGAAAGACACGGGTAAGCAAGTCCAAGCTTTCGCGCACGGCCCAAGCATGGGAATAGGGGCCGAAATAGCGTACGCCCTTGCGCCGCGGTCCACGGTAGAAGAAGGCGCGAGGGACCGTCTCTCCGACCGAAACCGCGAGCATAGGATAGGTCTTATCGTCGCGGTACATGACGTTGAAGTGTGGATCAAAGCGCTTGATCCACGTGTACTCCAACTGCAAGGCTTCCACCTCGCTGGCAACTACCGTCCACTCCACCGAGTTGGCGGTGAGGACCATTTGGCGAGTACGCGGGTGCAGTTGCGTGATGTCCTGGAAATAGTTAGACAGCCGAGCGCGCAGGTTCTTGGCTTTGCCCACGTAGATAACGCGGCGGTTTTCATCGCGGAACTTATAGACGCCTGGGTCGGTGGGAATGGTCCCCGGAGCCGGGCGGTAGGTGGTGGGGTCAGCCAATTGTTAATCCTGGGGCATGTACTTGGCTTCCACGTCGCGGAAGCGGCGGACGTTGTCAATGACGGTGTCCTTATCGCCGGACTGCAACGCCCAGATGGGAACGAACTCGAACTCGGGCAGCTCAAGGCGTGCCATACGTTGGCCCACGGGGAAGGAAAGTCCGTAGACCACCTGCCACGGATAAAAGCGGGTGCCCACGATATTGCGGACTTCTACCCCATCCTCATTGGCACGCAAGCGGGGACGGTTAAAAGCGATCCAGGAGAGAACGGAAATGAGAACACCAACGCCAGGGAAGGCGAATTTGTCGATGGTGGTCACGTGCGCACCGGTAAAAGACACATCCAAGGTGACTCCCATGAAGATATGGATGGCCAGAACGAGAATCACCCAGGCGATAGCCACCTTGCGCAGGAAGGGCGAGGTCGCCGTGAACTCCCACGGTTTAGACGTGGTCTGTGCGAAGGGATCGGCGCTGGTATAGGCCAATACTTCGGCGTCGCTAAGCTGGCGGCTGTGCTGCGGATTCTTTGGGGCCTGCGCCTCGTTCATGTGCATACTCCTTTGGGGTGCGCCCCGCCGGCCACATTAGTGGTCAAACGTTGGGCGCTGACGCATTGCTAGAGGTTATTTTTGTGCTGCGTTTAGTGTACGCAACTGCAGTGCGGTGTCTAAAGCCGCGATCATAGCTTCGGCGCCCTTGTTTTCTACCGAATCTGCAAAACCGGCGCGGTCGATAGCCTGCTGCTGGTCGTTAACGGTCAAAACGCCATTAGCTACCGGGGTGGATTCATCGAGTGAGATACGAGTCAGCGCCTGGGTGACGGAGTCGCATACGTAGTCAAAGTGGGGGGTGCCGCCACGGATAACGCAGCCTAGTGCCACCACGGCATCGTAGGAGCGGGCTGCTGCTTGGACCACAACGCCAAGTTCCAGGGCACCTACCACTCGGTATTCAGCAACCTCGGCACCATTATCGGTAGCAGTCTGCACCGCCTGGGCATGGAGCTGGTCGCAGATTTCTGCGTTCCACGTAGCAGTAACCACAGCAACGCGCAGTCCACTGCCATCAACCTGGGCAATATCAGGCAGGCCTTCTTTACTCATCGCTATCCTTTCAATCGCACGTTAAAGTTCTACTTATGTTCGGCGTCCCACTGGGCAACCTGCGGAAGGTCGTGGCCCATGCGGTCGCGCTTAGTACGCAAGTAGTCAATATTATCCGCGTGGGCAGGGGTTGCCAGCGGCGTGTGGTGGCTGGCGTCCACCCCAAAGCCACTTAGCCCCTCGCCCTTATGCGGATTATTGGTTAAGAGGTTTGCGGATTCTATGCCGAGATCGCGAAGGATCTGCCCGGCCACGGAATACTCGCGGGCGTCCTCGGGCAGTCCCTGCTCCAGGTTGGCGTCGACGGTGTCCATGCCTGAATCCTGCAGGCGGTAGGCCTCCAACTTATGCAAAAGGCCGATGCCACGGCCTTCCTGACCGCGCAGGTAAATGACCACACCGCGGCCCTCCTGGCTGATAAGGCGCATGGACTCATGCAGTTGGGGCCCGCAATCGCAGCGCCGTGAGCCAAAGGCATCACCGGTTAGGCATTCGGAATGGACACGCACCATGACGTCGCGTGCGCCGCGCAGTTCGGAAGGTTCCCCTGCGACCAACGCAACGTGTTCCTGCCCGTCTACCTCATGGCGGTAGCCGAAGGCGGTGAAGTGACCATATTCGGTGGGTAGCTCAGTGGCGACCTGGCGGGTGACCTGCGTTTCATTATGGCGGCGCCACTCGATGAGCTGCGCGATAGAGATCATGGAGAGCCCATGCGTATCGGCAAAGCGACGCAACTCTGGCGAGCGCGCCATATCCGTGGGGTCATCCTCGGAGACGATCTCGCACAGCACACCGGCCGGACGCAGGCCCGCCAATCGGGCGAGATCAATGGATGCCTCCGTATGACCGTCACGCTCCAGTACGCCGCCCGGGCGAGCACACAGCGGTACCACGTGGCCAGGGCGGGTGAACTCTCCTGGAATGGTGCTGGGGTCTGCCAGGCGGCGGATGGTTTCTGCGCGCGAGGTGGCAGAAATACCGGTACTACCTGTTGCTGCATCCACGGTCACCGTGTAGGCGGTGCCGCGTACATCTTGGTTGACCGCCAGCATCGGCGGTAGGTTCAGCCGATTGCAATCGTCTGGCAATAAGGGTGCGCAGATATATCCAGAGGAATAGCGCACCATGAAGGCCACGAGTTCCGGGGTGGCTAGCTCCGCGGCGAAAATCAGATCGCCTTCATTTTCGCGATCCTCATCATCGATGACAACAACCGGCTTACCAGCGGCGATATCCGCGATGGCCTGGTCGATGGAATCTAGACGGATGGAATTATCACTCGCGCTCATAAGCTAGCAGTCTAGTCCTTAGCCTCAGGGGGTTGAGCTTCGGGGTGAAGCATCTTTTCTACATACTTGGCCAGCACATCCACCTCGAGATTTACCTCTCCTCCCACCGGCAAGGCGCCATGAATGGTATCGCGCAAAGTGGTGGGGATAAGAGATACCTCGAACCAGTCTGGGCCCACGGCGCTCACGGTCAGCGAGGTGCCGCTCACGGAAATGGAGCCCTTTTCCACGACGTATCGGGAAAGCTCCGACGGCAAGCTAAACCGCAGCACATCCCAGTTCTCGGAGTTAGTTCGGCTCTGCAGCGTAGCGGTGCCGTCCACGTGGCCTTGCATAATGTGCCCGCCCAGCCGGGTGGTGGGAAGCAGTGCCGGTTCGACATTGACCGGATCGCCCTCGGCAAGGCGCCCCAGTGCAGTGCGGTCGAGGGACTCCTGCATCACATCCGCACAAAAAGTATCCGCCGACAGATCCGCCACGGTAAGGCATACGCCGTTAATGGCAATGGAATCGCCCAGTGCGGCCCCCGCAACGGTACGCGGAGCACGAATGCTCAGGCGAAGCGCGTCTGCGTGCGGCTCCATTGCATCCACGGTGCCCAACTCTTGTACTAGCCCAGTAAACACTTCCAACCTTTCTCGCTCACTACTATGTCCAGCGTCTAGCGCACGTACTCAATAAGAACGTCGTCACCCAGCGCCTTCATTCCCACCCTGTGGAAACGGGTGGCCTCTGCCAGTGTCTGGGTCACGGGGTGCGCGAGCACACCACGGCCCTCGCCCAGCAAAAGTGGCGCAATATAAGCGGAAATGGCATCCACCAAGTCGGCCTTGAGGAAGCTGCTAGCCAGGCCTGCGCCTCCTTCCACGAGGATGTCGCGGGCACCGGTGGCGTAAAGCTCGTAGAGAGCTTCTTCGATGCTGTCGTACTGCTCGTACCCCAACTCGCGCAGGTGGCTTGCTGCATCGCCCGCCGATGCCAAATCACGCTTGCCAATGACCACCCGGCGTGGCTGGTGCGCGCGCAAGCTGCCGTCGCTAAAGCGCGCGGTGAGCGAGGGATTATCAGCCAGCGCCGTGCCGGTACCTACCACGATGGCATCGCGGTGCGCCCTATCGGCATGCACCCAGTCGCGCGCTGCCTCGCCCGTAATCCATTGGCTGGTTCCATCGGCCGCGGCCGTGAAACCGTCCAGCGTTTGCGCGAACTTCAAGGTGACGTGGGGCCGTTGGGTGCGCACGGCGAATAGCCATGGCACCAAAGCATCCTCGACGTGCGGGGGCTTTTCTAGCTTGGCGACTTCCACTCCAGCCTCCGCCAACACTTCTGCGCCACCCGCTGCCTGCGGAGTGGGATCGGCGTGGAGGTAGTACACGCGAGCCACGCCGACATCGATAAGCGCCTGCGCGCAGGGACCCGTGCGGCCGGTATGCGCGCAGGGTTCCAAGGTGACCACGACCGTGGCCCCGCGCGCCTTATCTCCGGCCTCCTGCAACGCCATGACCTCGGCATGCGCGCCTCCCACGGGCTGGGTGGCGCCAACACCCACAATCTCCCCAGCTGGGGACACAATGACCGCGCCTACCGGTGGATTAGGGCTCGTGGTTCCACGGACTTCAGCACCCGCGGCCATCGCGCGCAACAGCGCTGCGGAGATGGTGCTGTCTTGTAGCTCCGCGCTCATCAGCCACCAGCCGCCAGATCACGCAGCTGCTGCACGATGCCGGCTGGGTCGTCCGATTTGAATACGGCTGAGCCTGCCACGAAAGCGTCGCAGCCCGCCTCGGCGGCTGCCTCGATGGTCTCTGGTGAAATGCCGCCATCAATCTCGATGATGGTGTCAAGGCCCTGCTCATCAATGCTGCGGCGCAGCTTATGGACCTTGTCTAGCATTTCTGGCATGAACTTTTGCCCGCCGAAGCCAGGCTCCACAGACATCACGAGCACCTCATCGAAATGGTGCAGCTTATCCAACCACGGCTCGATGGCGGTGCCTGGCTTGATGGAAAAGGCCGCACGCACGCCCAAATCGCGGATGCGCTGGGCCAAGTCCACTGCCGCCTGGTCATCGGCGACGGCCTCCACGTGGAAGATAATCGTATGCGCGCCGGCCTTGGCATAGGTCTCAACCCACTTTTCGGGTTCCTCAATCATGAGGTGGACATCTAGTGGCTTATCGGTGTTGCTATGGACCGTGGCCGTGATATCTGGGCCGAAAGACAGGTTGGGCACAAAGTGCCCATCCATAATGTCCACATGGACCCAGTCTGCGGTATCAATCGCCGCTAACTCCTCGCCCAAGCGAGAAAAATCAGCGGCCAAGATGGAAGGGGAAATAATCGGTGCGGACATGCCCACCAGTCTATCGCGATTAGTTGGCTGCGCGGCGAAGGGCCGCAAAGAACATGGCGTCGGTACCGTGGCGATGCGGCCACATCTGCACGGACTTCTCATGGCCCACATCGCCCATATCAGGAATGAGAGCATGTGCGTCGAGTTCTTCGGCGCCGAGTTCGCGCACGGCGCGGTCAACGATGCCCCGGGTTTCGCGCAGATCTGGCGAACACGTGGAGTAGATGACCACGCCACCTGGACGCACCAGGTTTAATGCGGAAGACAAGAGCTCGAATTGCAGCTGGTTGAGCTCGGTGATGTCAGACTCGGCCTTGCGCCACCGCGCCTCGGGGCGGCGACGGAGGGCGCCGAGACCGGAACAGGGGGCATCGACAAGCACGCGGTCAAAGCCCTCTCCCACGCCGGGATTGCGGCCATCTGCCACATGGACGTCCACGGGCAAATCGCTAACTGTCTTTTCAATCAGCGCCGCTCGGTGTGGGGATACCTCCACTGCACCGACGTGCGCGGAGTCGATGCGGGCAAGCGCCCCCATCAAGGCCGCCTTACCGCCGGGGCCGGCGCAGAGATCCAGCCACCGGCCGGTGTCCTCGCCCTCGAGGGGCGCCTCGCATACCGCGCGAGCAATCAGCTGCGAGCCCTCGTCCTGCACGGCCGCCAATCCTTGGCGCACGGGTTCCAATTGTCCGGGGTCACCGGATTCCATGTACACCGCATAAGGGGAATAACGCCCCTCCTCATTGCCGGTCATCAGGGCCAATTCCTCGGCCGAGATTTCGCCGGGGCGCGCCACTAGATGCACCGAAGGTCGATCCGAATCCGCTGCCAGGGCAGCCTCCAACTCCCCTAGGCCCAACACGCGGCTAAACGATTCCGCAATCCAGGTGGGGTGGGCATGCTTAAAGGCGATGCCGGCGATTTCTCCCTGTGGGGCGAGCTTGTCCAGCCAGGCCTTGGCCGGCGTCCGCGTAATGGTGCGCATGATGCCATTAGCAAAGCCCTTGGCCTTTACTTCACCAGCGGCTTCTACCAAACGAACGGTGGTATCAACCGCCGCGTGTGGCTCCACGCGGGTATAAAGAACTTGATAGGTGCCCAGGCGCAAGGCATCAACCACGGCTGGGGAAATATCCTCGAGGCCGCGCGAAGAGCACTCTGCGATGACGGCATCAACTACGCCAAGGGTGCGCAGCGTGCCGTAGGTGATTTCGGTGGCGAAGGCGGCATCGCGCCCCTTGAGCTTTTGCTTGCGCAGCGCCTTGGGCAAAATGAGGTTGGCAAAAGCATCATCCTCGCTTACCCTGCGCACCACGTCGAAGGCGACCGCACGCGGCGCATCCACGCCCGCGGCCAGCGCGGCCTGAATCAGTCCGCCTTCCTGGCGCTTGCCGGGACGTTGGCCCTTAGCGGCAGCCTGCCTGCCCCTGTGCTGCCCACCGCGGCTACCACGCTGCTGCCGTTGCGGGCGGCCACCTCGGCCCTTCGCACCAGTGGATTTGTGGGAGTCCTGCGGCTTACCCGCCGGCGACTTATCCCCGGACTTGCTGCGGGAACGGAAACCACCACTCATTGAAACTTCACCTCGGCATCCTTGCCTAGTCCGCGGGCCCAATCGGCCGCATTCATCATCTTCTTTCCCGGAGGCTGGATTTTACCCAGTTGGACTGGCTGCGTACCGGTACCGATGAATACGGCGTTCTTGGCAATGTGCAGCTGCCCTGGTTCTAGTTCCTGTGGAACCGCCACCTCTTCTGTGAGGCTGACTGGTCCAATCTTCACGCGGGCCTCGTCCCACATGGTCCATGCACCCGGCCCAGGCGTATATGCGCGAATATGCCGATCGATGGCAAAGCCCGGTTGGGACCACTCCACGCGGGCCTGCGCGGTAGAGATTTTCGACGCATAGGTAGCCTCCCCCTGCTGCGGTTGCGCCTCCAGCTGCCCCGCCGCTAAGCCATCCATGGTGGCCACGAGCAGGTCGCCACCGGAATAGGCAAGGCGCGTCAACAGGTCATCAGCAGTATCAGTGCCTTTAATCTCCTCCGTCACGGTGCCGAGCACCGGGCCGGTATCAAGGCCCTCCTCAATGCGGAAAGTTGATGCGCCGGTAACATCATCGCCTGCCGCAATGGCAGCCTGCACCGGCGCCGCACCGCGCCATGCCGGAAGCAAAGAAAAGTGCAGGTTTACCCAACCATGCTGTGGTAATTCCAGCAGGTCCTTAGTAACCAAGTTGCCATAGGCCACCACCGGAATCGCCTCAGGTTGCAATTCCTTTAAGCGTGCACGCAGCGCCTGACCGTCCTCCGAGTCAGGGCGCAGGGTGGAAGGGGTCAATACTTCAATGCCATGTGCTTGGGCGAGCGCCTTCACTGGGCTCGGATGAAGAGTGCGGCCACGGCCCTTCTTCGCGTCTGGGCGAGTAATTACCGCCACCACCTCGTGCGACGAGGCAAGCAGCTTTTCCAAGGCTACAACAGCTGGCTCAGGGGTACCGGCAAAAATAATCCGCATGCGGGGAAACTCTCCTCTTAATATCGTTCAAAATACTAGGCTACAACGCTGCAACGCTGCCGCCACAGCGAGTGGGCTACGAGGCGTTAAACCACTCGGATTCACGGATGGCGCGCATGGCCTCCTTGCGCACTGGCGCCTCCAAGCGTTGTAGGAAGAGCACCCCATCGAGGTGGTCCGTCTCATGCTGAATGCACCGAGCCATCAGTCCTGAGGCCACCATGGACACAGGGCGCCCCTCTATATCCTGGCCAGACACAAAAACCTGGTTGAACCTCGTGGTTTCCGCGCTAATTCCCGGAATGGATAAGCATCCTTCCGGGCCTGTTTGCTGCTGCTCTCCCACCGGAGTCCAGACCGGATTGACAAGTGCCCCGCGCAGCCCAGATTGAGTACGCGAGCAGTCGTAGACGAAGATTCGCTTCAAAATCCCCACCTGATTAGCCGCTAGCCCTACTCCCCCGGCTTTATCCATGGTCTCGAGCATATCGCTCGCCAGAGCGCGCAGGCCAGCATCAAATCTACTAATTTCCTCCGCGCGGCTGCCCAAGACCGGGTCGCCGTAGATACGCAGCTCTCGAAGGGACATGGCAATCACACCTTTCTCATGGCACCGTGACCAAACCGGCCGGCAGTGGCGGCTTCCTCCGTCGAGATTAGCGCATAAGCGCCTATGGCCCCTATATGGCTAACCCACGTGGATAGGGTCAACCACAATGCGCAAAGGAAGGTCATCCTTGCGGGCGCTGCGTGCGGCGTTGGCGCTGCGCAAAGCCCGCCCCAATTGGGAACGCGGCCCCAGCGGGGTGCGCACGACCAACCGCTGCGGTGGGCCAAAGCGCTGGCTATCGTAGTCACCAGGCAGGCTTTGCCCCGGCGGAAGGGGAACTGGTCCTAATACCTCCGCGTGGTCTGGAAGATCCACAAGCTCGGCAAAGCCATCCAGGGATGCATCCGCCCCGTCGATGGCAGCAAAATGCACCGCGGGTGGGAAGCGCACCTCGCGCCGGGCAGCAAGCTCTGCCGCGGCCGCGCCCACCATATCCCAACGCAGGAAATGCTGGACTACGTTAAGCGACTCATCGGCGGCTAGGATTACTCGACCTCCCTTGAAATGTGGCTGCACCAAGGTAGCCGCCTGTGCCCACTTCGCTAGGGTGTCCTCCGTGGCGCGTAGGTCTTGCCGGTTGAGCAATGCACCGGCATCCAAGAGCAACGCCGCGCCATAGGCACCATCGTTTACTCTCGGTTCCGCACCAGGGGTGGCAATGACCAACGCCGGCGCATTGTCCACCGCATCGAGCACCTTATTTCCGCCCGAGACCACCACCCGCGTATTGGGAAAGGCCCGGCCCATTTCTTCCGCAGTGCGCTCCGAGCCCAACACGATGGCCCGCAGGCGCGGAGACCCGCATTCGGTGCACCGGTGCCGTGCCTCAATGCGACCACACCAGCGGCAGGTAGGCATTACCGCTTCCTCGGAACCTGCGCTTGCCGACGCCCCCTTGGGCGGCAGCCCCAATGGCCCATTGCAATGCCGGCAGCGAGCCGGAGCTCGGCACTGGCCACAGGCCAAAATGGGCGCATAACCCTTGCGCGGTACCTGCACCAGCACCGGCTCTCCCCTATCCAGCGCTTGGTGGGCAGCTTGGAAGGCCTGCGCCTGTACTTTTGTCGTACCGCCCTGAAGGTCGCGGGCGATAGATAGACCGAACGACCCCACCGCCTCGATAGCCGGGCACCGCGCCGTTATGGTTTGCTCTTTGGCCACCACGTCGTGCGCCCATCCTGATTCCACGAGGAGCTGTGTCTCCGCCGTCCGCGAATGGTTGGCCAAAACCATGCTGCAGCCTTCGAAGGCTGAGCGGGTGGTGAGTACTTCCCTCGCATGGACATAGGGCTTGAGGTTGTCGACCAAATTATCATTGCCATCATCGAGGATCACCGCCAGTTGCAGGTCTTTGACCGGGGCAAAGGCGGCGGACCTGGTGCCAACGACCACCCGCGCTTGGCCTACTAGTGCAGAAAGATAGCGGCGATAGCGCGCCTGCGGGCCCATGCTATTAGTCAGCACTGTTATCTGCTTTGCCCCAAGTACCTGGCGAAGCGCGGCGTCTAAAGCATCGACGCTCTTCTGGTCCGGGGCGACGAGGAGAACCCCTCCTCCGCCAAGCGCCACTTTGGCAGCGAGTGCAGCCAGCGCATGTGCCCAATCATCGCCCGGGGCGATTTGCCAGGCGGCACGGGCGAGCTTGCCGGCCAGAATCGAATCAACGAAAGCCTCACCATGTTGATAGGCCGACCATCCTGATAGGTCGGGCTCGCTCGTGGTGCCGAGCTCCTCCCACGGGGTCTCTAAATCGGATTCTTCCGCCTTGGCGTGCCGCGGAGGGATGGCGGAGCGGATAATGTCTGAGCGCACGCCGCCGTAGCGGTCTGCCAGGGCGTCGACCAGCCGGGCCAACTGCGGCGGATAAACCTGGAAGGGTGAGATGATGCGCTCGATAAAGCGCAGGTTGCCGCCAAATTCAGAATCATGCCGACGTTCTAAGACAATCGCGTCCACCAAGCGCCCGTTGAAGCGGATGCGCACCTTAATCCCCGGTTGGACTTCCTCCGAGTCTGCCTCTTCTACGAGGTAATCAAATCCTCGGTCTAAGTGCGCAACCCCTAAAAGAGGCAACACCCGCGCAACCGGCTTCCGGGTGGCGGGTGTTTTCTTAGGCATAGGCCTCGATTCTACAGACCAGCGGCAGCACGCAATGCTTCCACTCGGTTCAACTGCTCCCAGGGCAGCTCAATGTCGGTGCGGCCAAAGTGTCCGTAGGCCGCAGTTTGCGCATAGATGGGGCGCAACAGGTCGAGCTCGCGAATGATAGCGGCCGGGCGTAGGTCAAATACCTGATTCACCGCAGCCTGGATATTTGCATCGCTCAGGCCTTCCTTAGCGGTACCAAAGGTCTCCACGTACAAGCCGACCGGCTTGGCACGGCCGATTGCGTAAGCCACCTGGACTTCAGCGCGATCTGCCAAGCCCGCGGCGACGATATTCTTAGCCACCCAGCGCATGGCATAAGCAGCGGAACGGTCCACCTTGCTCGGGTCCTTGCCAGAGAAAGCGCCGCCGCCGTGGCGAGCCATGCCGCCGTAGGTATCGACGATGATCTTGCGTCCGGTTAGCCCGGCATCTCCCATCGGACCGCCAAGGATGAAGGACCCAGAAGGATTGACCAACAAGGTCGTGTCTTCGGTGTAGTACTTCTCCAACCCGGCGTCCTTGATAACCCATTCAAGGACCTCACTGCGCAAGGGACCTTCCAACCAAGCACTATCGACCTCGGCATCGTGCTGCGTGGAAATCACCACGGTATCCAGGTGGGACGGCTCATTGTCGTCGGTGTAGGCAAAGGTCACCTGAGTCTTGCCATCCGGGCGGAGGTGATCGACGATTCCTTCCTTACGTACCTGCGTCAGGCGGCGGGACAGGCGGTGCGCCAAGGCGATGGGCAGCGGCATGTACTCAGCGGTCTCATTGGAGGCATAGCCGAACATCAGACCCTGGTCACCTGCGCCAGCGGTATCGTTTTCGGCGTCATAGTCCTCGTCATGGGCGCGGGCTTCAGTGGAGTTGTCTACTCCGGCGCCAATTTCCTGGGACTGCTCGCCGATGGCGATATTCACACCGCAAGTGTTGCCATCAAAGCCGACTTCGGAAGAAGTAAAGCCGATGGACTTAAGGGTGTCACGCACCAGCGCCGGAATTTCTACGTATGCCTCGGTGCGAACCTCGCCCACCACGTGGACCTGGCCGGTGGTTACCAACGTCTCAACGGCCACGCGGGATGCCGGATCCTTTTCCAGCAGGGCATCAAGGATGGCGTCAGAAATGGCGTCACAAATCTTATCGGGATGGCCTTCCGTAACGGACTCGCTGGTAAAAAGACGAGTTGCCACTGCAGCGTTATCAGTCACAAAAACTTCCTTTGTTCTCACTGTTGATTCGATGCTGTGGGTTTTCTACGCCCAAGCCTAATACCTCGCAAGCCTAGACCAAGCGGTCTATAAACGCAATTTTAGTTGTCTACCCCTGAAACATTTCATTCACGGCCGAAAGGATCTGAGCGGCGACAACCTGCTTCGAGCCATGCTCCACGCGTTGCGGCGCGGAATCCGGACGCAAGATCCACCCCTCATTGGACTTTTGGCCAAAAGTCTTTCCGCGCCCGACCTCATTGGCCATGAGCACGTCGCAGTTCTTGCGCGCAAACTTTTCCTGGGCATAGTCCAAGGCGGACTTCTGCGCATCACCAGTTTCGGCGGCGAAGCCCACAATTACGCACTCGGCAGGGATTTCCGAGCGCTCGCGCGCAGCAACGAGCCCTTTGAGCACATCCGGGTTTTCCACTAGATGGAGCGTCGAGAGTGCATCGTCTGCTTGCCCCTTCTTCATCTTTGTTTCGGCGACCTCCGCCGGACGGAAGTCAGAGACTGCAGCGGCCATGATAACCACGTCCGCATCGCGGGACTCCTCGCGCATGGCGTCTTCCAACTCGCGGGTGGAGACAATGTGCCGAAGTTTCGCGCCGCACGGCACAGGAAGCTGGGCGGTATTACCCGCAACGAGGGTGACCTTGGCCCCCATCTGGGCGGCCCATTCCGCGAGCGCGAATCCCTGCCTGCCGGAAGAGCGATTACCCAAGTATCGGACCGGATCCAGTTCTTCCTGGGTACCGCCGGCTGATATGACGACCTTCTTACCTTGCCAGGTGTGCTGCACCCGGTAGCCTGCCAGTTCAGTACGGATAATCTCCGCAATCTGCTCCGGCTCCGGCAAACGACCTGGACCAGAATCCTTGCCGGTAAGGCGGCCATGGGCGGGCTCGATGACGGTGATACCGCGGCGTCGCAAAGTAGCCACGTTGTCCTGCGTAGCGCGGTTATGCCACATCTCAGTGTGCATGGCCGGGGCCACAATAACCGGACACGTCGCGACCAACACGGTGGCGGTGAGCAAATCGTCTGCTCGGCCCGCAGCCAAGCGCGCGATAAGGTCTGCGGTGGCGGGCGCAATGACCACTGCATCCGCACGCTGTCCTACGTTGACGTGCTGCACCTCATCCACGGCCTCAAACACGCTCGTGGAGACGGGGTGGCCGGATAGAGCCTCAAACGTAGCCGCGCCCACGAAGTTCAGTGCACTTTCCGTGGGGACAACGCGGACGTCATCGCCCGCCTCTTTGAGATTGCGCACGAGGTGGCACGCCTTGTAGGCGGCAATGCCGCCGGCGACGCCCAGAACAATATTGCGAGAGGAATCTTTATCAGTCACACCGCACGATGGTACCTGCCGACATAGAGAAAGGCTCCACCCGCCGCGACCAAGAGGTACACCCCAATTCGGGAATGCACTTCCGTGGCGGCGCGTGGAGCCTTAAAGCTATTACACGCTTAGTGCTAGCTACTTGCCTTCCTCGTGGTCAAGCAGGCCAGCATCAATCTCGCGCAATGCGATGGACAAAGGCTTTTCGCCTGGCTCTGGGGTAACCAGCGGGCCTACGAACTCGAAGACACCTTCATCCTGCTCTTGGTAGTAGCTATTGATCTGGCGTGCTCGCTTAGCGGCAAAGATGACCAAAGCGTACTTAGAGGAAACCTTGTCCAGAAGCTCATCGATCGGGGGATCAGTAATACCGATCGGATCATCAAATACTGGTTCCGCCTTTGCGGCTTCAGTGTTAGAAGGGGTGGTCACGTTAGTCACATGCACCTTTACTTTGATTGAAGATGGTCAAAAAGGAGGTCTATGCCCGCAGGATATCACTAATGGCAGATACTGCCTCGTCCAGATCCTCGTTCACAACGACGTGGTCGAACTCGTCCTGTGCGGCTAGTTCCTCATGCGCAGTTTGCAACCTACGGTCAATGACGTCTTGTGGCTCGGTACCGCGGCCGGTGAGCCGCTCCACAAGTACCTCCCATGACGGGGGCGCCAAAAAGACCAGGTCTGCCTCCGGCAGCGCTTTCTTAACACTCCGAGCACCCGCGAGATCCACCTCAACGAGTACCGGCCGGCCAGCGGCCAAAGCTTCCTCTACCGGCTGGGCGGGCGTTCCAGAGCGCTGCAATCCACCGTGGATATCAGCCCATTCGAGCATCTCCCCGGCATCGATTCGCTGCTGGAAGGTTTCTGGGGTGACGAAGAAGTAGTCGACACCGTCCTGCTCCCCGGGGCGGGGCTGGCGCGTGGTCATAGACACGCTGAAGTACAGCCCCTCGACGTCACTGCGCAGACGCGAAACTACGGTGGATTTTCCCACTGCGGAAGGCCCCGCCAGAACGACGAGGCGCCCGCGTGAAGTTGCGTCAGCCATGGTTGTGACTATTCGCCGTAACCGAAACGCTCGAGGAGAGCACGACGCTGACGCTCACCCAGGCCGCGCAGACGACGGGTCTGAGCAATCTCCAGGTCCTCCATGATTTCCTTAGCCTTGACCTTGCCAACCTTCGGCAGAGCCTCGAGGAGTGCAGAAACCTTGGTCTTGCCGATGATCTCATCGGTCTCGGCCTTTTCGAGCACGTCCTTCAGGTCGGTCTCGCCGCGCTTGAGCGCAGCCTTGAGCTCGGCGCGAGCCTTGCGAGCCTCAGCGGCCTTTGCGAGAGCTTCCTTGCGCTGCTCATCAGTCAACTTTGGAAGGGCCACGGGTTTCCTCCGATTCATTAGATTGATTCTGTTACGTCTAGTACTTGGTACCAGATTACGGTTGCCTAACGCAGTTAATACACCGCGGAAAGTCATTAATAACCTTCGAGCAAACCGACTTCTGGCAATCCTAGCACTACTCATTGAACGGCGACGATTAGCGGGTCCAAAAGCACGCCTATTTTAGCACGTCACCGCACATACCTTAAACAAAGTACCAGGTAAACGGCGCGGCCGATAATCAGCCACGCCGCCCCTATTAGTCCCGAAACTCTGCCGCCACCTGATCAACCACCTTGCGCAGGTCAGCGACGTCAGGTCCCTGCTCCAGCACTGCTCGGGACACATTGGCGAATCCCAGCGATGGATGCGCAGAAACAATGCCGTGCACCTGCTCTGGACCAGCGCCCTGGGCGCCAACGCCGGGCAGAAGAACCGGACCATTGAGTGCATCGAGGCGCGGCGGATTTTCCAACGTAGCGCCGACGACTACGCCGACATCGCCAGGCTTGCCACCCTTGTGCGCCTCGACATTGAACGCGGCGCATTCATCGACGACGCCCTGAGCGATGGTGCTCTCCTCGCTCGCCTGGACCGACTGGATGGCACGTGCCTCCGGGTTGGAAGTAGCCGCCAGGACGAATACCCCGCGGCCGGTTTCTTCGGCCTTGGTGAAAACGGGCCCCAGTGCGCCAACGCCTAGATAGGGTGACACGGTCACGGAATCTGCGCGCAGCGGCGAACTATCGCCGAGCCACGCATCTGCATAGCCGGCCATGGTGGAGCCAATATCGCCGCGCTTGGCATCGGCAACAGTAAGGCACCCCGCTTCCCGCAGGGAAGCCAGGACTTCTTCGAGAACCGCAAAACCCTGGGAGCCAAAGCGCTCAAAGAAAGCAACCTGTGGCTTTACCAAGGCGGCGGTATCGCTAAAGGCTTCAACGCAGCGCATGCTAAAGGTCCGCAGACCATCAGCGGTGGGCCCCAACCCCCACTTTTCTAAGAGATATGGGTGTGGGTCGATGCCAACGCACAGGCGCCCGCGTTCCTGACCGGCTTCTTCTAGCCGCTCGCCAAATCCTTTAGTGCTGTGGGCCATGCTCAAGCTCCTGGAGTGCGCGTACCTGCAGGTTTCCAATGCGCATCGCTTCGATGCCCTGGACAGCTGCGGTTACGCCTTGCACGGTGGTCACCAGTGGGATTTCCATGTGCACGGCGGCGGCGCGGATATCGTAGCCATCGTGGCGTGCACCGGCAGAGCCAGCAGGCGTGTTGAGAATCCAGTCGATCTCGCCATTGAAGATCTTATCCACGATGGACTCTTCGCCGTCCTTGGCCTCAGAGACCTTGGCAGCAACCTCGCACTCGATACCGTTGCGGCGCAGCATCTGCGCGGTGCCGGCGGTGGCGACAATATTGTAGCCCATGTGAGCCAAGCGCTGGATCGGGAAAATCAGGGTGCGCTTGTCGCGGTTCGCAACGGAAACGAAGACGGTACCCTCCGTGGGTGGTACGGCAAAGGCCGCGATTTCGCCCTTGGCATAGGCTGCGCCAAAGTTAGTAGCCAAGCCCATGACCTCACCGGTGGACTTCATTTCCGGCGACAGCAGCGTATCGAGCAGGCTGCCATCGGGGCGGCGGAAGCGGTTGAATGGCAAGACTGCTTCCTTGACGGCAATCGGGTGCTCGAGTGGCAGAGAACCACCGTCATATTCAGAAGGAATCATGCCTTCGGCGCGCAGATCCGCGATGCTCGAGCCCATCATGACCCGAGAGGCTGCCTTAGCCAGTGGTACGCCGGTGGCCTTGGAGACAAACGGCACGGTGCGGGAAGCACGTGGGTTGGCCTCAATGACGTAGAGGATGTCATCCTTCAGTGCGAACTGAACGTTCATCAGACCCTTGACGCCAATGCCCTCAGCGAGCAAGCGGGTGGATTTGCGGACCTTTTCAATGTCCTCTGGTCCAAGAGTCATCGGCGGCAGCGCGCAGGAGGAGTCACCGGAGTGAATGCCGGCTTCCTCGATGTGCTCCATGACGCCGCCCAGGTAGACCTCGTTGCCGTCGCACAGGGCATCAACGTCAATCTCGATGGCCGAGTCTAAGAAGCGGTCCACCAGAACCGGGTGGTCCGGAGACAGCTCAGTGGCACGCTCGATGTAGTCTTCCAGCGCCTTTTCGTCGTAAACGATTTCCATACCGCGGCCGCCCAGCACGTAGGACGGACGAACCAGTACTGGATAGCCGATGGAGGAAGCCACCTCGCGGGCCTCCGCGAAGGAGGTGGCGGTGCCGTACTCCGGTGCTGCCAATTCTGCCTCATCGAGGACCTTGCCGAATTCGCCGCGGTCCTCGGCGGAGTCGATTGCTGCAGGGCTGGTGCCCACAACCGGAACGCCTGCCTCCTCCAAGCGGGCAGCGAGGCCCAGCGGAGTCTGGCCACCCAGCTGGACAATCACACCGGCGACGTCACCGGAAGCGGCCTCCGCGTGGTAGACCTCCATGACGTCCTCGAAGGTCAGCGGCTCAAAGTAGAGGCGGTCTGCAGTGTCATAGTCGGTGGAGACGGTCTCCGGGTTGCAGTTGACCATGACGGTCTCGTAGCCCTGCTCCGAAAGCTCAAGGGCTGCGTGAACGCAGGAGTAGTCAAACTCGATACCTTGACCAATGCGGTTCGGGCCAGAGCCCAAAATGATGACCTTACCCTTGGAGCTTTCCGGTGCCGGGCGAACCTCGGTCTCGGCATCCGGGTCGAGCTCATAGGAGCTGTAGTGGTATGGGGTCTGGGCCTCGAACTCACCGGCACAGGTATCTACGGTCTTGTACACGGGGCGGATGCCCATGCGCCAGCGCAGGCTGCGGACGCCATCCTCGCCGTTGAATTCGGGGCGAAGGGCGGCAATCTGGGCGTCGGAAAGCCCAAAGACTTTGGCCTCGCGCAAAAGCTCCTCGGTGAGCACTGGGGCGTCGATAAGCTCCTGGCGGAAGGCCACCAATGTAGCCAGCTCAGCGATGAACCAGGGATCAACACCGGAGGCCTCATGTACCTCATCTACAGAAGCGCCAAGGCGAAGGGCCAGTTCGATGTCGTACATGCGGCCCTCGGTTGGGCGCTCCAGGTCCTTGAGCACCGCCTGCAGGTCGGTAGCCCGCTCTCCGGCGAAGTACTCATCCGGCTTGGTCCAAAAGCCGTTCGGCTTGTTTTCCAAAGAACGCATGACCTTATTGAGGCCCGCGATGTAGTTACGGCCGATGCCCATGGCCTCGCCCACAGACTTCATGGTGGTAGTCAAGGTGTCATCGGCACCCGGGAACTTCTCAAAAGCAAAGCGCGGGGCCTTGACAATGACGTAGTCCAAGGTGGGCTCGAAGGCGGCCTTGGTCTCGCCGGTGATGTCGTTTTGCACCTCGTCCAAGGTGTAGCCGATGGCGAGCTTGGCCGCCAGCTTAGCAATTGGGAAACCGGTGGCCTTGGATGCCAGCGCGGAGGAACGGGACACGCGCGGGTTCATCTCGATGACGATGATGCGGCCGTCATCCGGGTTGACCGCGAACTGGATATTACAGCCGCCAGTATCGACGCCGACCTCGCGGATGATGGCAATGCCCAAGTCACGCATCTTCTGGAACTCACGGTCAGTGAGGGTCAGCGCCGGGGCGACGGTGACGGAATCGCCGGTGTGCACGCCGAGGGCGTCGACGTTTTCGATGGAGGCAACAACTACGACGTTGTCGTCACCATCGCGCATGAGCTCGAGCTCGTATTCCTTCCAGCCCAGGATGGATTCCTCAATGAGCACGTTGGCCTCAGGGGATGCGGCCAAGCCGCCGCCGGCAATGCGATCCAAGTCCTCATTATTGAAGGCCAGACCGGAGCCCAAACCACCCATGGTGAAGGACGGGCGGACTACGACAGGCAGGCCAAGCTTGTCGACGGTCTCGTGGACCTCATCCATGTTGTGGCACACAGCGGAGCGGGCGGACTCACCGCCGATGGAGGCGACGATGTCCTTGAACTTCTGGCGGTCCTCGCCACGCTCGATGGCGTCAATATCGGCGCCGATGAGCTCAATGCCGTACTTGTCCAAAATTCCTTGGCGGTCAAGCTGAACTGCAGCGTTCAGCGCAGTCTGGCCGCCCAAGGTAGCCAACACAGCGTCGATGGGATTGCCCTCTTCGCGCTCCTTGACCAGGATTTTTTCAATGTATTCCGGCTCAATGGGTTCGACGTAGGTGTGGTCCGCAAACTCAGGGTCGGTCATGATGGTGGCCGGGTTGGAGTTGACCAGCGTTACGCGCAGGCCCTCTTCCTTGAGCACGCGGCAGGCCTGGGTGCCGGAGTAGTCGAACTCGCAAGCCTGGCCGATGACGATTGGGCCGGAGCCGATGACCAGGACGTGGTTGATGTCGTTGCGCTTTGGCATAGTTATTCTTCCTTTTCCTGGTTGTCTACTTATTTGGGGTGTGGTTAGCCATCAGTTCTTCAAACTGATCGAATAGCGGGTTGGCATCGTGCGGGCCCGCAGCGGACTCTGGGTGATACTGCACGGAGTAGGCCATGCCGTTGCGCAATGCCACGCCCTCCACGGTATCGTCGTTGAGGCAGATATGAGTGACCTGCGCGGGGCCGAAGTCGGTGGCGAACTCGGCGTCGTTGCTGTTTAGGTCATAGCCTTCCGGCGCCTTCAGCGCGAAGCCGTGGTTCTGGGAGGTGATGTCGATCTTGCCGGTCACGTTATTGCGCACCGGCACGTTGATGCCACGGTGGCCGAACTTCATCTTGTAGGTGTCCAGGCCAAGCGCGCGGCCCAGGAGCTGGTTGCCAAAGCAGATGCCGAAGAACGGGATCTTGGCTTCGAGCACCTGCTTGATGATGCCCACCATTTCGTCGGCGGTAGCCGGGTCGCCCGGGCCGTTGGAGACGAAGACGCCATCCGGGTTATAGGACTTCACCTTGTCAAAGGAGGTATTTGCGGGCACGACGATAGTTTCGATGCCGCGCTGAGAAAAGTGGCGCGGGGTTGCGGTCTTAACACCCATGTCGAACGCAACGACGGTGTACTTCTTCTCCCCTACGGCTTCAACCGTGTACGGCTCGTCGGTAGAAACCTCCGCGGCGAGATCGGCGCCTTCCATAGAGTCCTGGGACTTAACTTCCTTGAGCAGCTCCTCTACTGGGCGTTGAGCATCTTCGCCGGAGAACAGGCCGGCGGCGATGGAGCCGTAGTTGCGCAGGTGGCGTACCAAGGTGCGGGTATCGATGCCGCGAATGCCGATGACCCCCTGCTTTTCCATCTCTTCGCTCAAGCTGCGCTCTGCGCGCCAGTTGGATACGCGCTGTGCAAGGTCGCGGATAACGAGGCCAGCAACCCAGATGCGGTTTCCGTGGGACTCGTTGTCCTCATCATTCCAACCGGTATTGCCAATGTGCGGCGCGGCGGATACCACGATCTGGCGGTGGTAGGACGGGTCCGTCATGGTTTCCTGGTAGCCGGTCATCGCCGTGGTGAATACGGCCTCGCCCAAGGTGGTGCCGGTGGCGCCAAAGCCATAACCGCGGAAGGTTCGCCCGTCCGCGAGAACGAGGATTGCTGGGGTTCTATCAGTCACGTCGTGGCCTTTCTCTGCCATATAGGTGGTTTCAGTGTGCAAGGTTAGTCTTCTTCGGAGGCTGCCAAGTCAAAAGTGACGGCGCCTCGCAAAATGGTGTGGGTAACGCGGGCGCCAAATTCTTCGCCAGCGTACGGGTTGTTTTCGGACTTGGAGGCCAGCGTGGAGGAATCAGAAACCCAGTGGTGGTCTGGGTCCACAATGGTCAAGTTAGCTGGCTCGCCTTCTGCGATGGGACGGCCGTGGCCCGGCAGGCGGGTGATTTCTGCGGGGCGTTCGGACATGACGCGGGCAACAAAGCGCCAATCGGCTAGGCCAGTCTCGACGAAGATTTTGGCGATGACGGCCAAAGAAGATTCAAGGCCCAACATGCCAGGGCGGGCATTTTCAAACTCCACGCACTTGTCTTCGGAGCCGTGCGGGGCGTGGTCGGTGGCTACGCAGTCGATGGTGCCATTGAGCAGCGCCTCGCGCAGGGCCTCGGTATCGCGCTGTTCGCGCAGTGGCGGGTTGACGCGGAAGAGGCCATCGTAGGTGCGCAGCTTGTCATCGGTCATCAACAGGTGGTGCGGGGTTACCTCGGCGGTGAGAGGAATATCCTGCTCCTTTGCCCACTTCAGTAGCTCCACGGTGCCCTGGGTCGAGGCGTGGCAGATGTGCACGCGGTTGCCGTAGTCGCGCGCCAATAGGGCGTCGCGGGCCACGATGGATTCCTCCGCCACGCGCGGCCACCCGCGCAGGCCGAGCTTGGCCGCGGTCTCGCCTTCATGGGCGGAAGCACCACCGGTCATGCGGTCATCCTCGGCGTGCTGAGCCAGCAGCACGTCCATGCCCTTGGCGTATTCCAAAGCACGACGCATTAGCTGTGGATCCTGGACGCACTTGCCATCATCGGAGAACATGCGCACCTTGGCGTCCGAACGAGCCATCATGCCGAACTCTGTAAGGGTCTTGCCTTCCAGGCCCTTGGTAATGGAGCCCACCGGGTGGACGTCGCACAGCGCCAGTGCTTGGGACTTGGCCCATACGGACTCAGCGATGATCGGCTGGTCGGTCACTGGGTTGGTATTAGCCATGGTGAACACGGCGGTGAAACCGCCCTTGGCGGCGGCCTTGGAGCCGGTCTCGATGGTCTCGGTATCCTCGCGACCGGGCTCGCGCAGGTGCACGTGCATATCCACCAGACCTGGCAAGAGCACGTTGCCCTGGCCGTCGATGACCTGTGCATCCTCGGCTTCTGCCGTAGCGCCGATGGTAGCGATGATGCCGTCCTTGACCACGACATCGGTGGGCTCGCCTTCCCCGTACAGGCGCACATTCTTAATCACCAGTGGGGATTCCGCCGGCGCGGAAAGGCGACCGGTTTCCGGGTAAGTAGTCATTGTCTCTCCCTAAAGTTGAGTGTGGGTCGCGGTTTTAGATGCCGGCGTTTTCGCCATTGGTCAGCAGGGTAAACAGCACCGCCATGCGGGCGTGCACACCGTTGTGTACCTGCTGTAGGACCGCAGTTTTGTCCAAATCTGCGACGCCGTAGTTAATCTCCATGCCGCGCAGCATCGGGCCGGGGTGCATGACGATGGCGTCCTTGTGCATGGCCGCCGCGCGCTCTTTGGATAGGCCAAAGAGGTTGGCGTATTCGCGGTGGGAGGGGAAGAAGCCGCCATTCATGCGCTCTTGCTGCACGCGCAGCATCATGATGACGTCGGCGTCTGCGACTTCCGCATCGAAGTCATACGACACGCGCACCGGCCAATTCTCTACCCCAAAGGGCATGAGGGTGGCTGGGCCTACGAGGGTTACCTCAACGCCGAGAGTGGTGAGCAAATCTACGTTGGAGCGCACGACGCGCGAGTGCAGGCAATCGCCCACAATCTTTACCTTCAGGCCGGCAAAGCCTTCCTCGCCGTGCAGTCCTAGGCGTTGGCGCATCGTGACGGCGTCGAGCAGCGCCTGGGTTGGGTGCTGGTGCGCGCCGTCGCCCGCGTTGATCACCGAAGGTCCCTTACCGTTAGGGGCTACCCACTGGGCCAGCTGCTGCGGCGCACCAGAGGAAGGGTGGCGCATGATGATCGCATCGGCGCCAATGGCGGCCAAGGTAAGGCCCGTATCCTTCAGGGACTCGCCCTTCTTTACCGAGGAGCTGGAGGCGGATAGGTTGATGACGTCCGCGGACATCCACTTGCCGGCCGTTTCAAAGGAGGAGCGGGTCCGGGTGGAGTTTTCATAAAAGAGGGTATAGATGGTCCGGCCCCGCAGGGTCGGCAGCTTCTTTACCTCGCGGCCTTCCAGGGCCTCGCGGAAGCGATCCGCTTCATCCATCAGACCGATAATTTCGCTTCGGTCCAGCTCTGCCATGTCGATGAGGTGCTTCATGGTTATGCCTCCCCCGCTTCGGAGCCAGCTCCACTAGTAGTAGCGGCGGCTCGGGTCAATACGACCGCGTCGTGGCCGTCAATCTCGCTGTTGTATACGGTGACATCTTCTTCTCGCGCGGTGGGCAGATTCTTACCCACATAATCGGCGCGGATAGGAACCTCGCGGTGGCCGCGATCTACGAGGACGGCCAGCTGAATGATGTCCGGACGGCCCACGTCACTCAACGCGTCCAAGGCGGCGCGGATAGTGCGGCCTGAGTACAGCACATCGTCGACCAAAATGACGGTGGCGTTATCGATGCCGCCGGTGGGAATCGTCGTCGGTTGGAGTGCGCGATGCGGCTTATTCAAAAGGTCATCGCGGTAGAGAGTGATATCGAGGGAGCCCCATGGGACTGCAACCCCAGAAAATTCTTCAATCTTGTGCGATAGGCGCTGTGCAAGTGGCACGCCACCAGAGGGAATGCCAAGCAGAATGACCCGCGGTGCGTCCGCGGAATCGAGCGCCGTTTTTTCAATAATCTGGTGCGCGATGCGTGCAACGGTACGCGAAACATCATCGGAGCTTAAAAGCTCTAGCTTGTTCGCGGTAGCGTCAGTTCCACTCATCGTGACCTCCTTCCCCGCCTCACGGTGCGGTCTTTAAAGGATGCCGGTTGATGGTCTCAAAAATGTCTATGCTGTTAGACACAAAATACTCTAGCACCTTCCCCACCATTTGGGTGAGGCCTAATAGAAGGAGGCACTTCACACAGTGAGTTTTTCCGCCGAACACCTAGTGCCCGCCCCGCGCGAGCAGGTCTGGCAATGGCATACCCGCCAAGGCGCTTTAACTCGTCTGAACGCGTCCTTTGCTTTCATGAAACCCATCCAGCAGGCCCAGAGCCTGGGCGATGGCACCTCCATCCTCGGCCTTCCGGGCGGCCTGCGCTGGACCGCTCAGCATAAACTTTCCCGGTACCGCGAGGGCTATGCGTTCACCGATGTGTGCGTAAACTCCCCCATTCGCAAATTTGCCAAATGGCAGCACCATCACACCTTTGCGGATCACCCGGACGGCACTCTCATTCGCGATGAAGTCTCTACCCGCATCCCTTCGGCGGCGCTGGAATCGGTCTTTGCTTATCGGCAGCACCAGCTCATTGAGGATTTTTCCTTTCTCCAGCGGCTTGCCGACGCCTCCTTAAACACCCAACCACTAACCATCGCCATGACCGGCTCCCGCGGCAGCGTCGGCGCAGCGCTTACCGCTCAATTGCGCACCGCCGGGCACACGGTAGTCCAGCTCGTGCGCGGTACGGCGACCAAGGGCCAGCGTACTTGGCGACCGGAGCACCCCGATCCCGACCTCCTGCGTGGGGTCGACGTCCTTGTCCATCTGGCCGGCGAGCCCATCTTCGGCCGCTTCAACGACGAGCACAAGGCCGCCATTCGCGACTCCCGCGTTGGCCCCACCGAGCACCTAGCGCGATTAGCGGGCGCTACGGATTCCGTCCACACCATGGTCTGCGCCTCTGCCGTGGGTTACTACGGTGCGGACCGCGGCGATGAAGTCCTCACCGAGGAATCCGCACCTGGCGAGGGCTTCCTGGCAGACGTAGTGGTCGACTGGGAGCGCGCCTGCGAACCCGCCCGCGCCGCGGGCACCCGCGTGGTCAATATTCGTACCGGCATCGCCATGTCGGGCGGCTCTGGCCTCCTGCTACTGCTGCGCGCCCTCTTCTCCACCGGCCTGGGCGAACCTTTCGGCGACGGTGAGTTCTGGTTCAGCTGGGTCGCCCTCGATGACCTGACGGATGCCTACTTCCGCGCCATCGTGGACGACTCGTTGGAAGGCCCGGTCAATGCGGCCTCTCCTAACCCAGTGCTCAACAAGGACTTCGTCAAAGCCCTTGGCGCAGAGCTACACCGTCCGGCCTTACTCCCCGTTCCGGCCTTCGGCCCCGCAATCTTGCTGGGCAAGGAGGGCGCCCAAGAGTTGGCCTTGGCGCAACAACGCGTAAGCCCCACGGTTCTACAAAACATCGGGCATGCGTTCCGCTACCCCACGATCGACGCCGCCTTGGCGCATGAATTGGGTGGTGAAAGCTTGCTGTAGGTACGGGCAATTTGAGTACTCCAGCTGACCCGCCGCGAAGCCCATAGCCCAAGGGGGACAGAGGAGATGCGCTCCGCAGGCAACAATTCCGATGCCTCCCCCACCACGCTGACCAGCAGCATATCGCGCGCACGCGAGGCCGCAAAGTAGAGCAGTGCGGGTGAGCACACCGATTGAGACGTCCTCCTCGCCTTGGGTCCACTCCTTGATATGCGCGGCAAGCACTGCAGCTTCCTCCGCCTTGGAGGTCGAATGCAGCACAATGGGTGCCGGTCCCTGGCGCACTGAATGGTATCCGGTGAGCTCATCCACGTCTTCTTCGGAGTCCGCCCATTCAGTGCCTTCCAGAATCGCAGTAGCATAGTCCGAGGGGAGAGTGTCCAATTCTTTGTGTGCGGGGGCTTGGTCTACAAGTAGTCCGCGAAGCGGTTCACCAGCCTGTCTCTTCCACAAAATATTTCGCAGCCCCACGCAACTTGGCATTTACCTTCTCCAGCATGGGCACACGCTCAGCATCCAAAAGTGCCTGTGCGGGTCCTTAGCCTCTACACTGCGGCTGCGTTTGCCAGTGCCGAATTGCTCCTTCCGTTGAGGACGGTAAAGCATGATCAAGTGAGTAATAGTAGATGTCATCTCACGTTTTCTGTTCCTAGAACGTCTTCACGGTGAATGAGGAAAGGTAATAACCATGATGGTCCTACGCCACACACAGATTGAGACGACGCTGGGTGACCTGACATTGGTCGCGGATGGCGAGCAGTTGACTGGGCTGTACTTTCCGAAGCATTGGCATCTTCCAGAGGCTTCGTTGTCCGGAGAGTGTGTCGACGCGGACACGGATGACGTTTTTGTGCTTGCGAAGGCAGAACTGGACGAATTTCTCGCCGGTGAACGCAAGACATTCGATCTTCTGGTGCGGATGCAGCGGGACGAGTTTTCGGAGCGAGTGTGGGCCATGCTGTGCGAGATCCCCTACGGCGAGACCACGACCTACGGTGTACTCGCGGAGCGTCTGGGCAACCGCGCAGGCTCGCTCAGTGCGTCGGCCAGGCAGTTGGGCGTAACCCGGTGAGCATCGTTGCCCCTTGCCACCGCGTGGTCGGTGCGGGCGGATCGTTGACCGGATACGGGGGTGGACTCGACCGTAAGCGATTCCTATTAGAGCTTGAGCAGCCGGCCGGGATTACGAGGTTGGCGACTGTTCTAGAAAGTTGGACCTCAGGTTTTACCTGACTGAACTGGTCTGCCAACTTGAGCTTCTGGATAACGCATGACCTTCCGCGACAGGACGAACTATCCGATTCAGCGGCACCGCTGTCCTCCGTATCGTCGATGGAAAGGTCGTCGAAGCCACACAGTTATTCCGGCTGCACCAACAGTTCACACTAACGTCCGGTCGTCCCCAACCTTTAAGGACGCCCCTACGCAGAAGGCTGGGAATCCTCCTTGCTTCCCTATCGCTCTGGAGTTGCGCCACCACTTCCCGTTGCTTAGCGGCGCGGCCCCTCTTTCAAATTTCAAAGCTCTTCATAAACTTCAAAGAATTCAAAATCTTCATAAACTTCACAAG